>CAZJOY010000072.1:0-16846 GCA_964547705.1 uncultured Methylobacter sp.
TGTGCCGCTATTCTAAATTAGCGTGCCTTTCTCTCATTACTTCTTCAGGAATTCCCTTTTCATGGATAATATGAGAAATGGTTGCTTCCAAAAACAGCAAGGTAGATAGTTCAAATACAGTTCCCATAGGCATTCCTAGAACCTTACCATACTGTTCTGTGTTACCGATTTGGAATACTGCGTCTGCTAAGTCGCCAATGGTTGAACTGCTTTTTGCAGAAATCAAGACAATGTTAGCACCTATTTTTTTTGCACTTTTAGTGAATGCTATTAATTGCTCAGTCTCTCCGGATCCGGAAATAATGATCAATAAGTCACCGTTTTTAATGCTAGGCGTCACAATTTCACCGACGACGCTTACATCGTAACCGCCGTGAACCAGCCTCATTGCGAAGAAATTGCCAACAAGCTTGGAACGCCCAGCACCTGCGATAAATATGCGCTTGGCGCCATCAAGCAACTGGGTCAACTTTACATCATACGTATCATCTGTAGCTTCAAGAACACCTGAAATCTTTTCTATGATAAGTTGCTGATGCATAATTATACCGCGTCAACCAATTCGCGAATTTCACGCGCTGCATCAGCAGGTGAAGCCGCGCCATAGATTGCAGCGCCAACAACGATGATGTTTGCGCCTGCGCGAACCACATCTTGTACAGTTGACGGTTTAATACCACCGGCAACAGAAATTCTGACGTTCAAGCCCAGTCTTGCAATGTCGTTTAAGTCTGCGAAAGGAGTATGGCCTGCAGCTTGTGCGTCCAGACCTGTGTGAATACCTACAATTTGCGCGCCTGCTTCAACAGTTGCACGTGCACACGCCACTTTATCTTCAACGTTAATCAGGTCGATTTGCGCTTCTGCACCGTATGCATTCGCTGCTTTAATAACACCTGCACAAGTTGCTAAGCCAGATACGCCAAGAACGGTAACAATATCAGCGCCTGCTGCATAGAAAGGCGTTGCTTCGTATTCGCCTGCGTCCATTGTTTTAAGGTCAACTAAAAGCAGTTTCTCTGGGAATCTAGCTCTTAATTCTTTAACCAAGTTAATTCCATTATGTTTAATGCATGGTGTTCCGATTTCAAAAATATCGACATGAGGAGCTACTAAGGTAGCAAGGCCTACTGTTTGATCAAAATCTAATGAATCTAATGCCATTTGTATTAATGGTTTTGCCATGATGCGTGCTCCGATGGTTTATAGTAATAGTTATAATTTTAGTTACTTACTCTTTATGCGAACGTAACTTTAAAGTAGAAAGGGGACGGATGTCAATGCCCAATGCTCAATGTTCTGCGTTGATACATTGATAACAGCTGAATGAGGGAATATACAAGCAAGAATGTTACAGACTTAGGTTTTATTATCTACAGCAATCAACCCCCTCTATTGAGTTAAACGTAATATCTCTTTTGGCTAACTAAAATGCCTATCAATTGCCACCAAAGCTATACAACCACGCTTTATTACGCCAAACCCCGCAAATACTATCAAGACCTTTTTGTTCAAGTTATACTCACCTAATAGCCCGATCTCGTCCCTAATAGTATGTTTGAACAGCTTTTTGCACACCAATAGTCAAATTAAGCTTAGAGAATAGTCACAACTGAAACTCAACGAGACGCGTACTTTGTAACTCGATATAAATTATAATAACAACCCCAATCAAGAGAGAAACGAGCCGATGGAACCTTTTATCAATATACGCGCACTTATCATCGACATGGATGGTGTTTTATGGCATGGAGATCAACCAATGCCCGGCCTGACAGATTTTTTTCAAACTTTACGCGAACAACAAATCCGCTTTATTTTGGCAACCAACAATGCTCGCCTAACCCAAGAGCAGTATGTAGTTAAATTGGCGCAAATGGGCGTCGAGGTAACTCGTGACGAAATCCTGACCTCCAGCATGGCAACGGCACTGTACCTGAGCGAACACACAGATCCGGCTGAGAACCGTGTATATGTTATTGGCGAAGACGGAGCTAAACAGCCGCTTCTTGACCACGGATTTACATTGACTGAGCTGTACGAGTTAAATGATGACACAGACAATCCGAACATGGGCGCTCATATTGTTGTCTGCGGCATGGACAGAAACTTATCATGGGATAAACTGGCAACAGCTACATTAAATATTCGTGCCGGAGCCCAATTTATTGGCACTAACGCCGACACCACATTACCAACAGAGCGAGGCCTCACTCACGGTAATGGAGCGATTCTAGCCGCACTGGAAGCGGCTACAGGCATAACTCCAACCATCATCGGAAAGCCCGAACCCATCATATATCAGCAAGCCCTTGCCTTACTTGGCGTTGATCCTGCTCAAACAGTAGCTATCGGCGATCGACTGGAAACTGACATACTTGGCGCAGTTCGCACCGGCATCCGCAGCCTTATGGTTTTATCCGGCGTATCCACCGAAGATGATTTCGAAACAGCCGACTACCGGCCAACGTGGGTTATGACGGACATCCGCGACGTGACACAAGCATTAAAAAACTAATAGCTACGCATTAAAGCTAATAGGTCAAACTCAACGCCAGCGCTACCATCAGCACAACCATACTTCACGGAGCGGCCACAATGAAAAAATTCATTAATAACATTGATAATCTTCTTGACGAAAGTCTGCGTGGCTTCGCCAAAGCCCATGCAGATATCGTTCAACTCAATGCTCAACCTCACTTTATCAAGCGCATAAAACCCAGCGCATCCGGAAAAGTGGCATTAATTTCCGGCGGCGGCTCAGGCCACGAACCCTTGCATACAGGCTTTGTCGGCACAGGGATGCTGGATGCGGCCTGTCCTGGACAAGTATTTACCTCCCCTACCCCTGACCAAATGCTGGCCGCGGCACAAGCCGTGGAAAATGGCGGAGGTGTTTTATTTATTGTCAAAAACTATGCCGGCGACGTGATGAATTTCGAAATCGCCGCTGAAATGCTTGATTGCCCACACGAAACTATTTTAGTCTGCGATGATGTTTCTTTTCCAAAATCTCATAGCACCGGACGACGCGGCGTTGCCGGCACACTGATTGTAGAAAAAGTCGTCGGCGCGGCCGCAGAAGCAGGCGCCGACCTAGTTACCTGCAAAACACTGGGAGACCGCGTCAATCTTGCCACTGCCTCCATGGGTGTGGCATTAAGCAGTTGCACAGTGCCTGCTTTAGGCAAGCCTACATTCGAGATTGGCGAAAACGAAATCGAAATGGGTGTGGGCATTCATGGTGAACGTGGACGCGAACGCATAGCCATGAGCAGCGCCACTGAAATTGTCGACTACCTGGCCGGCATTATTGATGATGACCTAAAGCCGCAAAAAGGCCAATCGGCTTTATTGCATATAAACGGCTTCGGAGCGACCCCTCTAATGGAGTTGCACCTGATTTATGAGCTGGCATCCCGGCATTGGGAAAAGCAAGGTATTAACATATGCCGTTCACTGGTCGGCAACTACACCACTTCGCTCGATATGGCAGGCTGCTCAATTACCCTGAGCTTGCTTGATGAAGAACTGCTTCGCCTGTGGGATGCGCCCGTCCATACAGCAGCCTTACGCTGGGGCTGTTAAATGCTCCGCCAGCACACTGACTAACGCACAAATCATTAATTGACTGGTTTTAGCGCCGGCATCAATATGCCCGCGGCTGCGCTCCTCCAGAAAAGAAGCGCGCCCCTTCGTAGCCAGCATATCTCGGGTAGACTCCATCCCCACTATGGCTACCTGAGCAACATTTTCAAAAACTTCAGGCAAGGCAGCCGAATCTGCTGCCGCCTGCTGCAAACTTGCCGCCACCGGAATTAAGACATCCAACATGGTTTTTTCGCCTGCATCTGCTTTTCCTCGCTGTTTTACTGCATCTACTCCACTAGTAAATATCTCGGCAAAAGTTTGCAAATTCAAAGACCGCTCACGAGCCGCCTTACTCATTGCGATAAACAACGTACCGTATAAAGAACCTGATGCACCGCCTACCGCCGTCATCAAGGTCATACCGATCTTCTGCCAGGCAGCTACCCAGTCAAGCTGGGCCAATTCGTCGCTTTGAGCCTGCAGCGCTTTAATACCGCGCTGCAAATTCGTCACATGGTCGCCATCCCCGATCGCCTGATCGAGAACCGTCACCTCTTCAGCGTTAATTTCAATTATTTTCTCCACCGCCTGAATCAAGCTGGGTAATAATGCAGGAACTAGTTGCATGACATCCTCCTATTCAAAAAATAATCAAGGTGACGTGCAATTCACCCATTCCGTAAATCATACCCTAAGCAGCACCCCATAAGTTACGATAAAAATAACTTTAACTCTTGCTTGTTCTTTATCCGTTCTATTGATATATTTTATAAAAACAAATAGAGAACAAATTATGCCCAAAGCACTTACCAAAAAACAACAGGAAATTTTCGATTTCTTATTGCAAAACCAGGACAACTTCCCACATCCACCGACACTTGAAGAGCTTTGCGCGATCATGGGCTTAAAATCTCGCGGCTCCCTACATACTCACATTAAAGCCTTGATTAAAGAAAACCTGATCGAGGCGCCGGAACGCAAGCAGCGCGGCATTCGCCTGACACGATACGCCAAAGAAATGATCGGCCATTCCGAGAACCAAAGCGCGCTACCTTTTGTAGGATTTATTGCTGCCGGGAAGCCGATCGAAGTCGTCGAAAATATTACCTATATGGCCATCCCTGAACAACTTAAAACACAAAAACCTTGCTATGTACTTAAAGTAAAAGGCGACTCAATGCTCGAACAGGGTATCTATGACGGTGACTGGGTAATTATCGAACAACGCAGCCATGCCCGTAATGGCGAAATTGTCGTGGCCCTAGTCAATAAAGCCGAAGCCACATTGAAATTTATTGAGCAATACCCCCACGAAACCTTACTCATCCCCGCCAACTCGACAATGGAGGCCATGCGGTACAACCCGGAACAAGTAGAAATTCAAGGCGTCTTAGTGGGCCAAATGCGTAGTTATACTAAAAATCAATAGGAAAAATATTATGTTACAACAGCGGATACACATGAGAGATCAAGTAACCAATCGGGTTGAAATAATTATGGAAGACGGCAAACCACCGCTCACCGAACGGTTGAAAGAATTTGCAACCTCTGTATTATTTGTAGTCATCATTATTTTCCTTATCCGCATATAAGGCTGTTATTAGGCCATTGACTCACAATGCATGATTAGCAAGAACCCATAGTCAGCATACTATAGCCGGCGCACAGTTCAAGCACAGCAACCACTCTTGTACCAACCACCCCTTAAGACCGTCATCATGCTGACATAACAACGTACGTACAAAGTGGCTTTCTATAAATATTAAGAATGATGAACTTTTATCACTGATTAAAATATTTTGTTAATCAAGATATACCTTGAAAAAGTCATCCGCAAAAGATATGGTTCGCGCAAAAATAAAAGCGCGCCACATTTAGAGTTCTTTTGATCTAACAAACAAGCGCGCCTAATTTTAGACAATTGATTTCTCGGCACACAAAAAACACTCAAGCTCTTCACCTTGGAATCAGATCTGGACGAATCCATCACATTCTTACTTAATAAGGTCACTATAAATGCCCATCTCGCTTACTGTTCTTGAAAAGATAATCCGCGAAGCCGGATCGATTGCCATGACTCATTTTAAAGACTTGAAAAACTTGGAAGTGACCAAGAAAAGTCCACGCGACTTAGTCACCGATGCCGACGTCGCAGTTGAAGCCTTTTTACAAGAATCCCTTGCCAAGCATTACCCGCAATTCGGTTTTTGGGGAGAGGAAAGCGGAAAAAGCGAAAATCAATCCAGCCGCTGGATCGTCGACCCGATTGATGGAACTCACTCATTTTCGAGAGGCCAGTATTTTTGGGGCATCAGCGTTGCGCTGGAGATCGACCAAGAACTTACATTCGGAGCCGTCTATGCGCCCGCGCTAGACGATTACTATGTAGCCGAAAAAGGCAAAGGGGCCTGGAAAAACGGTCAACCGATTACCGTCTCCAGCGAAAACAATCTTGCTGACGCGATGGTAGGAACAGGATTTGCCTGCTTACGCTCTTATTTAAAAGAAAACAACCTGCAACGCTTTTGCAGAATCGCCGAAATAACAACCGGTCAGCGCCGTTTTGGCTCTGCAGCAATAGATCTATGCCTGGTCGCGGACGGTCAAATTGATGCTTTTTGGGAACAAGAGTTAAACCTGTATGACGTTGCCGCCGGCGCTTTGATTGCCAGCGAAGCGGGCGCTACAGTTACAGACTTTCAAGGCAATAAAGGACTCTTTCCAAAGAATATCCTGGTGACCAACAGCAAGATTCTTAAGCAGATACTACCACTGATGTAATACCTTTAATTGATTAAAAATAAAAATCGCCCAAGGTTCTTTTGGTCAGTTTATTTGAACAACCTTACAATTGATCATGTAGTTTGAGATGGCACCTCCAGGAACCCAGGATTTAGGACTTACCATATCGCTATTTTATTCATGGATAGAACAAAGCCTCGTCAAACACGACAACTATTCGTGAGCCTTACTAGTTTAAAAAAACAAGACAAATAAAATGAAAACAAACCATGGTTTCGTTGGACGCTTGTTTTTGTTGAACGCGTGGTTTGTGCCAGCATTGCTGACAACATATTCCTTTAGTGCTCGGGAAGACGTTTTGATTGCAGTGGTTGCCGCTTTGAGCAGCGCGGGATGCGTGGCGTTTTTTCCGCGAGGATGGAAAGCTGCTTGCAGCTTAACAATACTCGCACTCCCTTTCACTTTGTGGTGGTGCGGAGCTGCCGCCGTGGGCGGAGCCGGGCCTGATTTTGAAACAGCGATTGCGGCTTTCAACACCAATATAGAGGAAGCATCTGGAGCCGCCAATTTTGTTGCCAAACTTCCAGAATTTTAGATGGCAATAGGTTTTCATCTAACGTATCTTGGGGCTACTTGCTTTTATGCCTTTAAAGAAGGCCCCGGCAATCACGAAGCCCAAAGGAACAACGGATTCTTTTGATTTCCCTACTCCCTGTAGTGTTGGGGGCCTGCGCAGGACAAAAAGAATTAGAAGTAGCGGGATCCGCTACACCATTACTGGGATGCGCCAAGATTGCCATAAGAGCATTTAAATCTGAAAAGAAAAGTCAAATGACTGGCGAAATCGAGTTGAAGAGCGTTGTGATGGCTTCCCATAAATATGCTCGTCAGAAAGCCGAGCATATTGTCAAAGTAGACAATCCGGTTCTGGCTGTATTCGTTGTTAGAGAAAGCGTTAGGGCAGATGCGATGGGACCGCAATCCGTAGATCGCGGACCGTGGAGCAAAGCACTTACCGACCGCATTAATGCAGGGTTGGGAGTGTGGCTTCCAAAAACCTGCGCTTCTTCTAATTTAACGCTTAATTCGTTTCCTATATTACTAACCATGACCGATGCACTACATCGCGGCGATCAAATTGTTAAACCGACAGTGTTGGGAATACTGAAAGAAGCGGGTTTTAAAACGGGCTGGTTCGCTAACAACAGTGGAGGCTGGGAAGCGGCTGAAAGAGGCCATGATGTTTATGCCGGAAACGTGAACGTCGACCCTGATAATTCTTTCGCAACGCAAACCAACATAAGCCAATTCTTCTTGGATGATGGATTAATTCAACCCGCCAAAGAGTTTGTCGACGCAGAAGCAGGGAAGCCAAGAGCCGAGATAATCCACATGATTGGCAGCCACGCGTATTATGTCAATAATTACCCAGCCAGTACTTTTCCAACACAACCGACAAATTTAAGCTCTAACGAATTACTCGAATTGCAATATCAAAGGGCAACAAAATACGGAACAAAAAGCATCCTTGAAATTTCCAACATTCTCGATGAAAACAGAGACCCTGCATTCCTGATTTTCACCAGCGACCATGGCGAGAATTTGCCGAGCGACCACAATGGCGTATTGATGCACGAAAATCGCATTACTCAACAAGATGGACATGTTGCAGCGTTTGTCCTATGGAACAAGGCATTTGTCGAAACCCACAGAACTGATTTAATGAAACCACTGCTGAGCACACCAGTAATCGCCCACATAGATGTTGCCAAAATTTTCTTGGCATTAGCTGGAATGTTCGAGAGTCCAATAGAAGCATCGAAGCCTATTATCTGGGCGATTCCAGGTTCTGGGGCGCCATGGCGAGCAATGTCGTGTAGCGATATCGCTACGTAACTCAGATCAATTAAGACACATCGAAAAAGCGACCGGGATTACGCTGAGAGAATTGCATTTGATTGGACCAACTAAATTACATCTGTTTAAATTGCCCGAGAAAAGCTCTATTCTGATTTGAAGACTGCTCAGCATTCAATGAATTCCCCCTTGGGGTATGATATTCAAGGAACAAATTATCATCCGTCGATAACCAGTAGTTTTCCGGCACATTATTAGCAGTCAACATCTTATCAATCGCTGACGGTGATAATAAAGCATTATTCAGTAGCTTCTCCGCTCCCTGCCCATAAATTTGCAACAATGCCGTTAGGTTTGTATTTTTATTTAATTGACTAGCATTCTCTAGGCTAGGCTTACGCATTGAGTCATTGGTAGCAATGATCATCCCTTGACCGCCAATTTCATAAAGCCAAACATAATTAAATTCAGCGCGAACAGAACCGATAATATGCAACATATCCAATGAATCTAAATGATGTAATTGCACCCATTGTTGCAATACGCCATCCGGCTTTAATCGTTGCTTAGCCAATTGATAAAACTCTTGATTGTATAAGGATGCAGCACCTGCAAACCAAATGGACGTTAACTCCAACCCAATCACGTCGTATTTTTTACTTTGTAACAGCAAAAAATTTCGCCCATCTGTTATATAGGTGTTTACGCCATTTTTTTCAGTCACCCGATCATTGATGTCATAAAAATACCGATTGGCTAAAGTAATCACATCCGCCGATAAATCAACAATATCCAAATGCGAAAAGCCTGCTGCTTTTAACGTCCGTGAAGTCGTGCCGGTTCCATAACCAATCACCAATGCCTGTTCCCGTTTTGGTGTATGCAGTAATGGCGATAACGCAAAACCAACCTGGGCTTGCACCTCGCCTTTTGAGGCATTATTGCCTTGAAATTTTCCATTGGTCAGTAGTGTTAAAATACTTTCTCCGGTAACGGGGCTTTTATTTCTAACTACCGTGGTTAAACCGCCATCAACACTCTCAGCGTGGTCAATAACGTCCCCCCAGCCTGTTGGCTGAAAATAAACATTAGCGCCGGTAGCTAACGCCTGATAATTCAGTGTCTTTGGTTGCATAAAAAACAACCCACCCACAAGAATAATCATCGCCGAAGCCCAAACACGTCGATTCCAAGGCGAGAGTATTAACAGAGCAAACCCCAGCAAAAAGCTTATAGCCGCTAAGACTTGCAAGGATTTAAGTACGCCCAGCCAAGGAAGCAGCAAAAAAGCACCAAATAGTACCCCAATAATGTTACCAAAGGTATTTAGGGCGGCAGCATTACCAAACATAGAAATACCTTGGCCCTGAGGGCTATTTTTATCAATAATTTCCATTGCAACAGGATAAATCATGCCAATAATTAAAGCCGGAGGAAACATCGCAAACCAGCAAACGATGCCGCGGATAGTTTCTCGAGCACCAAAACCCAAGGTAATCGGATAGCCTCCATAAGCTGCAAAATTGCTGGGCATGCCGTCCCATTGGGAAATACCTATTAAAATCAACGAACCCAATGCCAACTCCAGCGCGCCCAATAGCCCAAGCAGTGACAACGCTGTTTTTAATAATTGCCTAGCCAACTCTGCACCAGCGGCCAAACCTAACAAGAAGGTAAACAGCATTAATGAAAATGCATAAGTGCTGTTTCCCGCGACAACAGCCAAAAGCTGCATATAATTGATTTCCAAAATCAGGGTTCCGGCCCCACCCACACCCAACACCAGCAAAGCGGCATACAAATGTCTTAGGCTAGGTAACATTGAAAAGCGTAAAGTCTCTGGCTTAACAGAGATTGAAAGTAAAAATCCACGATCAACCAAAATAAAATGCTTATGGTACTCAATACCCAACAGCGCAACTATTAAATTAAGAGTCGCGCATAAAAAGGTGGTATTTATTATTCCCAAGAAAGGTAAGATCAGGTAACCCGCCAATAGAGCCCCTAAAGCAGCTCCCAAGGTATTCGCTCCATATAAAACCGCCACTGATTGACCGCAACTTTGTTGAAATCGATTAAAGCTTTTCATCAATAAAGGCAATGTCATGCCCATCAGTACGGTAGGCAACAGTAAAGCTAAACTACCCAGAGCAACACGCAGCACCACCAAAATCTCAGCGTCAGCGGGCAAATCGCCAGCCCAAGTCACATAAAGGCTCTTAATCATCCCAAACCAAAAAGGCGTTGCAATGCAATATAAGGCAATACCGAGTTCACAATAAGCATAGAGCAAAACGGTGTCCGCTCGTTTTTGCGCTATCTTCCCTCCAAGCCAAGCCCCTAAAGCCATGCCCCCCATATAGACGGCAAGCACCGTATAGGTAGCCGTGGCTTGCCCGCCAAAAGTCAATGCCAGTATCCTCGCAAATAGCACTTCATAAATCAGGCCAGCAAAGCCCGAAATAAAAAATAAAACCAATAAAGGCTTGGCGGGATTATCAAGTAACCGGGTTTTAAATTCAAACAAGCTAACAAAAATGGGCTGTGGAATTTGACGTGGCAACCAAACCACATAAGCGTTTAGTTGCCGATAAGCCCATAAGCTGCTGGCCATGGTGACAAGGGAGATTAACCAGATAAGACCCGGTAAAGCTTCAAATATAGGAAGCCCCCATCGCACAATGACGACGAACAACAACCAATTACCTACACCTATTAATAGGGTTCTATTTCTCCATAAACGGCCATTTTCATTAATAGACATACACAGAGCTTGTGCAGCAATGGCAAAGTTAAATCCTGCAACTAGATCGATTAAGTAATGCTCTCCCAGGCCGAGAGTCGCCAGGACAATCAAAAACAATAAAACGGAAAAAAATCCGGTCAGTAACCGCTGTCTAAGGTGGATCACATTAAGCAGCATCAAAAATGTCCAACCGAAATGCAAGGAAGGCATGCCATTGCGTGGTGCAGGGCCGACTAAGGTGGGGTATTTAGCAATGCTATCCAGACCATTCGCCAAGCCCGGAAATTGGTTGCCTAAAAGATAGTGAGGGCCTGATATTGGGCAAAGGTGGTAACCAATAGTCCCTAAGATACCGGAAATAACAAGAACAACTATTATGTTAGCGGGCGGACAGTACTCGCTTCTGGCTTGGTAGGCATAAACAATTGAGAATCCTACCGGCATAAAAGAGTAAGCATATTTAGCCATTATCTTAATGACATAAAAATGATCGAATAATTTGCCCATTATAAGGCTAGGTTGAAAACCAAAATTTTGGTCAATATGCAACGCCATACTATCAAAAGTAATGGGATGCAGTTTTACTGTGAGATCTAAAAAACTATACACGATCACTCCGTAAAACAATCCGGCTATACCTGCCGTTAACAGATCAAGGGGTTGGTTATAGGAGCTGTTTAATTTGGAGTTGCGGTTTGCGTCAATAACTAAGGTAACGAGAGACACAAGCCCAAACCAGAAAAAGAAAACGAATTCCCAATTTAACCACTTAATTTCGCCATTTAATTTTAAGAACGCATAGTGCAAAAACACACCCGCAAAAGAAATCAGAATTACTTTATAGGCATCTTTTAGCTGGTTGCGAGAAAAAAAATACAGCGCAAAAAAATGTATCAACATGCCACCAACATTTTCTGGACTGATTAAAATAAATAAAATAGCAGTAATTGGTGCCTGACAAAGACCTGTAATCGATAACAGACTACCAATGATAAAAATTAAAATTGAGAGCTTTAATGCAAAACCAGAGTCTAACCGCATAATTAAAATTATTGTTTTATCAGTAGAGAATAAAAAATGCTTTATGGCTATGTACTCAAACGCACCATAAAATGGTTTGAACATTTTAATCTTTAGATGAACAAGGCAGATTTAGCAAATAACCGGGAAGCCCGACTCTCAATCCTTTCGACATAAGCCTAGCCGCTTCTCAATATCGTTAAATTTCAGTTCAATCTTAACTTGAATGTAATTTATCTGAGTAAGTAGAGGCAGTTCAGCGCGGTGCCGATAGACAAAAACCACCCAACCCCGTGAAGAATTGAATGGTTTCTGAGACTGAGATTAAACGCGTAATACGCTAACTAACCTAACTTGCACAGTTGTTAGCAGATAGATAGTGCTTTGCAGCCGCTAGTAGAATCATTCCAAGTTACTTTACCATTAGCATCTACAGTAGGAGTTAATATATAGGTAGCGGAGGCTGTTATGCCATTTACTGCAGCAGGAACAATGGTAATTAAGCCTGATGCTGTAGTAACAGATGTAATATTACCAATAGCTCCTAAGTCAGCAGGAACGCCATTAGCCCCGGCAGTACAACCAGTAAGCGCGGCTCCTGAAGCAATACCTAATGTTTGAGCACAAACTTCAACAGCTGATTTTGGTGCCGTTGCCGCCATAACAATTTCAGTGAAACGTGCTTTTGTGGTGTAGTTTTTATAGGCTGGCAACGCAATGGATGCCAAAATACCGATGATCGCCACAACGATCATTAATTCGATTAAGGTGAAACCTTGTTGTGATTTTTGCATAGATAATGTGCTCATGAATAAATCCTCTTAAATTAAAAATGAACTGCGTTAGAACACTTGCAGAAACCATGCCAGCCTTTCAGAACATCACTCACAAATTTCAACAATCGCTTTTAAAACAACTAATTAGCTCACATTAAACAAAACTAATAAATCGACTGCACCATCAGAAAAACGAAATGCCTGTCAAAAAATCCTGCCATGATAGAATGCCGGTTAAAAAGCACTGCCAAACATACTGAGCTTATTTTCACTAACGGATGCAACATGCAATACGTCAGCCTTCAAGCAACTGCCACGCTAACCGAATGGAGTGAGCGTACCATAAGACGCCGCGTTGCCGACGGCAGCTTAAAATGCGCCATCGATAATGACGCGTATTACAAAACAATGATCTGTTTCGATTCGATCAAAAACGACATTTGCATCCCTCTTAGCCCGGATGATATTGAGCTTATTAAAAGCGCCGACTCCGGAGATGCGAAAGCACAAAATGATTTGGCGTTGCTGTTTTTAGAAAACAATAAGCTGAAAAGCGCTATTTATTGGCTGGAATTATCTGCAAAACAAAAGCTTACAGATGCAATGCACTTGCTGGGATGTTGTTATTTGGAAGGTAACGGCGTACCTAAAGATGAAAATCTTGCCATTATGTGGATAGCCAAAGCAGCTTCACTGGGTCATCCGATAGCGCTTGCACAAATGCAATCAATACGGCCGACTTAAAAAACTTATAGCTTCGGATAACCAGCCAAAACCAGCTGGCTATCCGATAAAGGTCTTTTTAAGCGGCCTAACTTAACTTGGCTTTAAGCATTTTGTTCACTTCGCCAGGATTTGCCTTACCCTGCATCTCCTTCATCACCTGCCCAACAAAAAAACCGAAGACTTTGTCTTTACCGCTGCGGTATTGCTCAACCTGATCCTGGTTGTCGGCAATAATTTTGTCGATAATAGCTTCTATCGCGCCGGTATCGGTGATCTGTTTCAGGCCTTTGGCTTCGATGATTTCGTCGGCTGTCGCAACGCTTTGCCACAATTCTTCGAACACCTGCTTACCAATTTTTCCGGAAATGGTGTCGTCATTGATACGCTTTAACAAGCCGGCTAGGCGCTCGTGACTTACCGGCGAATCGGTAATGTCAAGATCGGCTTTGTTAAGCGCGGCTAAAAGGTCGCCGGTTACCCAGTTGGCGCACATTTTCGCTTCGCAGCCCGATTCTTTAACTACCGTTTCGAAATAATCGGCCAGCGGACGGGAGGACGTCAGTATCGTGGCACTCTCTTCATCCAGGGCATAGTCATCTTTAAAACGCTGCTTTTTCGCTTGCGGCAATTCCGGCAATTGGGCTTTTATTTGCGATTTGAAGTTTTCATCAATCAGCACAGGCAACAAATCGGGATCAGGGAAATACCGATAATCGTTGGCTTCTTCCTTACTGCGCATGGAGCGGGTTTCGTCTTTGACCGAATCGTACAAGCGGGTTTCCTGGACTATTGTACCGCCGCTTTCTATTAGGTCTATTTGCCGCTCGACTTCGTGATTGATGGCTTTTTCAACAAACTTGAACGAGTTGATATTTTTAAGCTCTGTCCGGGTACCGAATTCTTTTTGGCCTTTGGGGCGCACCGATACGTTGGCGTCGCAGCGGAATGAGCCTTCCTGCATATTACCATCGCAAATACCCAGGTAGCGCACCAGTTCGTGCATTGTTCTCATATAGGCCACGGCTTCTTTGGCCGATCTCATGTCCGGTTCGGACACGATTTCCAGCAGCGGCGTACCGGCACGGTTTAAATCAATGCCGGTCAAGCCGTGAAAATTGCCATGTAGTGATTTACCCGCGTCTTCTTCCAGATGAGCGCGAGTGATGCCGATGCGTTTGCTTACGCCGTCAACATCAATATCCAAATGACCGACTCCGACGATCGGCAGGTCCATTTGGCTGATTTGATAGCCTTTAGGCAAGTCCGGGTAAAAATAGTTCTTTCTGGCAAATACGGAATACGGTGCGATATGAGCTTCGATTGCCATACCGAAAATAACCGCCATGCGAACGGCTTCTTCATTCAATACCGGCAATACGCCCGGCAAGCCTAAATCAACGGCGCAGGCCTGGGTATTCGGTTCCGCGCCGTAAGCAGTGGAAGCTCCGGAAAATATTTTTGATTTTGTGGCGAGTTGGGCATGAATTTCCAAGCCGATTACTGTTTCCCATTGTTGGCTCATCTGTTTGCTCCTTACTCGAAACCTTTAGGTGTATGTGTATGCCAATCGGTGACTTGTTGATACTGGTGGGCGATATTCAATAATTTGTCTTCCGCAAAATAATTACCGATGATCTGCAAGCCTACAGGCATGCCTTTAGCAAACCCTGCCGGAATCGACATAGCCGGAACGCCGGCTAGATTGATCGCAATCGTATAAATATCGGATAGATACATTTCAATCGGGTTGCCGATTTTCTCGCCGATGCCGAAAGCGGTAGACGGGGTTACCGGCCCCATAATCACATCGACTTCGGACAATGCTCTTTTAAAGTCTTCACTGATCAGGCGGCGGATTTTTTGCGCCTTTATATAATAAGCGTCGTAATAACCTGCCGATAGCGCATAAGTTCCCATCAGAATACGGCGTTTCACTTCTTTGCCGAAGCCTTCACCACGCGAGCGGGTATATAAGTCGGTTAAGTCAACTGGATTTTCACAGCGGTAGCCAAAACGCACGCCATCAAAGCGCGACAAATTCGCGGAACACTCGGCAGGAGCAATGACGTAATAAGCGGGAATCGCCAGCTTTAGCGTGGGCATGGAAACTTCTGTTACTGTCGCGCCTAATTTTCGGTATTCGTTGATAGCCGTTTCAAGCACTGCCGCCACATCGCTGTTTAATCCTTCGCCAAAAAACTCTTTAGGCAGGCCGATTTTTAAACCTTCAAGGCTGTTGTTTAATCCGGCCCTATAATCAGGGACAGGCAAATCGACACTGGTTGAGTCTTTTTGATCAAAACCAGCCATGGTTTGCAGCATGATAGCCGCATCTTCGGCACTGCGGGTCATCGGCCCGCCTTGATCCAAACTGGACGCATAAGCGATCATGCCGTAACGGGATACTCGGCCATACGTGGGCTTCAATCCGGTAATACCACAGAGAGCTGCCGGTTGGCGTATCGAGCCGCCGGTATCGGTGCCTGTAACACAGACTGCAAGACGCGCCGCAACAGCCGCCGCCGAACCTCCTGACGAACCGCCGGGAACGGTATTAGTATCCCAAGGATTCTTGACTGCGCCGTAATAGCTGGTTTCGTTAGATGAGCCCATCGCAAATTCATCCATGTTTAACTTACCCAGCATCACAGCGCCGGCGTTATTAAATTTCTCCACTACTGTTGCATTGTAGGGTGAAATAAAATTATCCAGCATTTTTGAGCCGCAGGTGGTTTTAACGCCCTCTGTACAAAAGATGTCTTTTTGCGCAACCGGGATGCCGGTTAGCAGTTCCGCATCGCCTTTTGCTAATCTTAAATCGGCTGCTTTGGCTTCCTGCAATGCCAGCTCTTCGGTGACGGTGATATAAGCATTAAGTGAGCTGTGTTGTTTGATCCTGTCTAAAAAAGCTGTGGTCAATTCCACACTTGAAAATTCACCGGAACGTAGTCCCTTGGCTAATTCCGCAATTGATTTATTATGCATAGTTGTTACTTTTCCCTTTATTCAATTACTTTGGGCACTAGATAAAGTCCTGCTTCCACTTGTGGCGCAATAGTCTGGAATTTTTCACGGTTGTCCAGCTCGGTTACCGCATCAGGCCGTAATCTTTGCGCCTGATCCATCGGGTGGGCCATAGGCTCGACGCCGTCAGTGTTAAGATCGCTCATCCGTGTCATCAGATCCAGCATTCCGGACAAATCTTTTGCATACGAGGCAACGTCTTGCTCCTCGATTCCCAGTCGCGCTAAATGCGCTATTTTCTTCACATCATCCGCCGTTAAAGACACGATTAACTCCCAATAAAATTTCAGAGATTCTAATATTATTCTGTTTATAATACTTTATATCTTGCTCAAACACTCGCTTGATTGATAAAGTAATACAA
>CAZJOY010000073.1:0-16820 GCA_964547705.1 uncultured Methylobacter sp.
CGACAGCTTGCGTACATCGGCTGGGGTATTGATGTCTTTGAGTAATGGGTAGTTTTGTATTGTATTCATATTAATATAGAGGTTCGCGATAGAACATCAGAATAATGCCAATCTGAAACAGGGCGGCAACAGAAATAAATCCGGCAATATCCTTGCCGGGCTTGTCCAATTTTAATTCCAGCCAGCGACCACATGCCAGAATCAGAGAAAATATCCCCATCATCGTGTGCCCTACCTGGATAAGGAAGGCGCTTTTGGGTTGAAAGCCTATATGGGAATGCGTAAGCAACATTAAACCGCCAAAAGCTGCTAGTAACGGAAAAACAAACGGTAGTTTGCTGTCCGGATTTTTGGTTATTCTGGCCATGAGTTCCATGACGCCAAGTACAAATACCAGTAAAGTTGCAATCCGGTGCTGCAATACTTCGCCATTATTAAAAGTGCTTTCCCAGAAGCCTATCGGGCCTAAAGGCCAAGTTTCCGCATCGCTTCGGAAAAACAGGAAAATGCCCAATCCGACAAAACCCAACGGCCAGTATTTGCATTTCTCAAACCCTGGTTTTTGTACATAAGACAACATCGCAAAGAAACTCATCACGGTTAGGAAAATACCGGCGATATTGTGGTTATAGTTCGACCATTCGGTCGCCGCCAAGGAAGGAATTTGGCCGACAATCGCAACGCGTCCTGCTTCACCAGCAATCAAATCGGTATGCGTAGGCGAACTGGTTCTTGGTATCTGCGGGCTAAAGGTATTAAGAACTTCCTGCCAGCTTGCGGTCAGACTTGGAATATCAATGGCCGGAGGCTGGGAAGCGAGGCTGGCAGCAGTAAAAAGCAGAGTGATCAAAACAAAAGTTTCCGCTTCGACATAATAAGGAACGCGGTTATTTAATGCATGACTATTGCCGGAAAATCCGAATTCCAAAACGGCGGATCTGTTTAGCCAAGCGAATCCCAAAGCGATGGACATCAAAGTAATTTTTACCATCAATAGATTGCCGTAGCCGGTACCGATCAGGCCGTTCCAGGTGTCGATATACTGCAGAGCAATAGGCAAGCCTGAGATTAGGATCATCGCGACCGAGGCTATGCCGAAAATGGAGAACCTTTTTAGCAATAATGGCCATAATGTCGCTGGAATTTGCTTGCTGTTACGTAACAGCCAGAGGTTGACCAATTGAAAAACACCGCCGATCCAGGCTGCTGCGGCCAGCTGATGAATGACCGTCAGTGACATCAACGTAACTTGATTTTCAAAACGGCCCGCGCCATGCACCAGCCAAGCGCCTGAAATAATCATCGGTAAGGCTGCAACGCCGGCGGTAATCCAGTGCTGCTTGGAAAAAGGATTTTGACTGAGATATCGATAGCAGTAACCGGCTAAAAATACAGTCAATACTGTACGTATGATGCCGCCTATGAATTGCGTCGTATCGGCGAACTCAGGAAAAGGCCAGCGCTCAAGAACGGCTGTCATCAGCCAAACTTTTAGTATGATTTTGAATAGTTGAGCCGCAGCCAGCCAAAAACCGCCTTTATAAAGAAGAGCAACGGTTCTTTGCAGTAAGGCAGATGAGTATCCGTCTTGGTAATGCCACGGACGCAATACAAAAATTCCCCAAAACAGGCCTCCGATTATTAATGAATAACAAATCAGGTCAAACCCGCCAATAAGAGAATCGAGAAAATCAGCTATGCCGGCCATTGCTAACTCCTATTTGGAAACGGAAAAGTGAATAACGTCTTCAGTCAAATGACCGTCGGCAGCAAAGACTTTAAATCTGAGGGCATAATCGCCGGGTTCCAACGGTGGAACATGGATAATAATTTGACCTTGTTTACTGCCGGAGACAGTTTCTAATAATTGGTGCTTATCGCCTTTACTGACCAGGAAAATTTGCGACAAGCTCAGTTCTATATGGGAATTAAACGACAGCTCTACGTTTGCCGGGCTGTTGGCATAAATCGGCGTCATCTTTAGCGAGTAGTCGGTTATCACCGCATGAGCGGCAGCCCAATGTGCTTGGCACAATGTTAAAAATAATAAACACATTGAAATGATTCTTTTCATTGCCTTTCCAGTTTGTACCTTTTGTTTTTAATAATAGAACACGGATTTTCTTCTATCCGTGTCCTATTTTTCTAACCTTTACTTATTTTTTACCTTTCAAGGCATGACTCGCCAGATTCTTGCCTAAATCCCAGATTGAGCCGGGAATTTGGTGGGTATCGGCAATAGCTTTATCGAATGAATTGACGATAGTGTCGCGATCTTTTTGCGTTAGATTCAACGGCGGCAACAGTTTAACCACATTCATGCCGTGTCCTGCGACCTGGGTTAATATGTGATGCTCTTTAAACAAAGGAATCGTGATCATTTGACAGAACAAGCCTTTGTTGGCTGCTTCCAGCATCGCCCAGGCGGCTTTGAGTTTCAGGCTCTTGGGCGATTGGAATTCAATCGCAATCATCATGCCTTTGCCGCGCGCTTCTTTCAGGAACTCATATTTGCCGGTCATCGCGTTCAGGCTGTCGATGATGTCGGTGCCGACCTTCATGCTGTTTTCGACCAGTTTTTCGTCTTCCATCACATGTAGCGTGGCAAGTCCGGCCGCCATTGCCATATTATTCTTGGAGAACGTGGAGCCGTGCACGACAGCCCTGTCCATGCGGTTATAAACGGTGTCCATGATTTTCTGGGTGATAGCGACCGCGCCAACCGGGACAAATCCGCCGGACAAGGCTTTAGCCATACAAATCATGTCCGGTTTGACGTTCCAGTGATCGATGGCCCAGAATTTTCCGGTGCGGCCTAAGCCGGTTTGAACTTCATCGGCGACAAACAAGGTGCCGTATTTTTTACATAAGCGTTCGACTTCCGGCAAATAATTGTCATCAGGTATGTTGACCCCCTTGCCCTGAATGGGCTCGACTATGAAAGCGGCCACATCCTTATTGCTTAAGGCTTCTTCAAGCGCAGCAAGATCATTGAAAGAAACAGCGCTGCAACCGGGCAGTAAGGGGCCAAAACCTTCGCGGAAAATATTTTCGCCGTTCAATGACAACGAACCCATGGTCAGGCCGTGATAGCCGTGTTCGCAAAAGACGATTTTTTCGCGTTTAGTGGTATAGCGTGCGAATTTGATCGCTGCTTCAACGGACTCGGTTCCGGAATTGCAAAAGAACATCTTGTTCAGATTATCAGGCGTGGTTTTTAGTATCTCCTGCGCCAGCAATCCGCTCAGTACCGATACATCCATTTGTACCAAGTTCGGCAATTCCAGTGTTAAGGTCTCTGTTAAGGCGCTGATAACGGCCGGATGGTTGCGGCCGATCGCAAATACGCCGAAACCGCTCAGCAAGTCCAGATATTCGGTACCTTCCTGGTCGTAGAGATATTGGCCGACAGCCTTTTGGTAGTGACGGTCATAGCCTATGGTCTTTAATACTTTGACCATTTGGTTGTTTAAATGCTGTTCGTGCAGATCAAATTTATCAGTGCTGTGTTGAGAAAAAAGTTCGGCGATGCTGAATGACATTAGGTACCTCAAAAAAATTAAATGCTTTTGCCGCTAAAAGCAGGCAGGACTATTAAAGAACACATCACTGTGAAAGTAAGGCCTATGGCCAATACTAAACCCATGCTTGCCATGCCCTGATGAGCGGTGAAGGCAAGGCTTGAAAAACTGCACAAGGTCGTTATGGAGCTGAAAATAATGCCTCTGGTGGTGCTGCTTTGCAGCAAGTTTTCATCCTCACACGAATTGGAATGGTGCCTGTGCATGATCAGGATACTGCTATCGATGCCCATGCCCAGCAGTAAGGGCAAGGCGATGATATTAGCGAAATTGAAAGGGTTATCCAGTAATACGTTAGTTGCGCCGGTCAATAAAGCGGCCAGCAACAATGGCATGATGATCAATAAGGTTTTTCTGATGCTTCTGTACATGAGCAATAATAACATCACAATGGCAACAAAAGCACCGCTAAAGGCTTTAATAAATGCCTTGACTATCGCATCGCCTCCGGCTTGGTTAATAATCGGAAGGCCGGACACATTACTGTCAACGGTTTGTACTTCGGTGACAAATTCTTTCAAATTCTCGGGTTTGTTTTGATCTTTTTCAGGCATGATCAGGACTCTATAAAGACCGCTAGCGCTGATCCAGTGCGATTTTATTTCCTGCGGTAAATCATCCAGGCCAAATGGAATTGCCGTCAAGCTCGTCCTCATGCGCTCTATGGTAAATGGCAGCAGGCCTAGAATATTTTTTTCCAGTTGGATGTAGCCAGCTGTCGGAGTTTGAGTGCCGTCCGTTTGCGTTATGAACGCTTCGATGCGCTGTTGCAGTTGCTGTAACGTTTGCTCCGGCACATTAGGCGATTTTTCAGTAATGGCCTTTTTAAGTTCGTCATTGAATTTAATCAATGCGTCTCGTTGAGTGGCAGTATCAAGCGTATTGTCGAAGTTTTTAAGTTGTCCGCCCAGCATCAGATTTAAATCTTCAATTGTTGCCAGCTTCTCGTCCTGGTCTTTAGCAACAAAACTTTCCAGGGTTATGGTTTCATGGACTGAGGGTTGCTGCGCCAGTTGGCCGGTAATTTTGTTTGCCGCTTCAAGACTGCTTGCCAGTGCGGTCAATGCAAAAGGTGAGTCGGTTTTAGACGTTAACAGTTCTTTAATCGTTACGACCGATTCGCTGTTTGGATCCCTAAGGTTGATAGGATTGTAATCAAAAGTCAGACCGGTCAATACAAAGCAGGCGCCGATGCCCAGCAATATGGAGACGATTCTGATACCCGTTGAAAAGCGAAAAGGAAAGGTAATGATAAATTTCGGGGTCAACGGCGAACGTATCGGCTTTACGTTTTCGACGGAAAAAACGCAAAACAGCGCCGGCAGCACAGTCAGTGAAATAATCAGGCCGATAAAGATTCCGCCGCCGGAAATAACACCGAGTTCGGATACGCCTGCATAGTCCGTCGGTATAAACGCAAAAAAACCGATCGCGGTGGCTAATGCGCATAAGAACAAAGAAGAGCCGACGTCGCGGATGCTGATCAGGATGGCTTCGCTATTCGATAGACCGTCGGCCTTGCCTTCCCGATAATGAAGGCAGATATGAACTGCATAATCAACGCCCAGTCCGATATATAAGCTGGCAAAGGCAATCGAAATAACATTTAAGTGACCGACAGTAATGGCGGCGAACCCGGCCGTGAATATCAAGCCCATGACCAGCACGATATAAGTTGTAATCAGTAATCTTACCGACCTCAGGCCTATCCATTGGACTCCGAACACTAAAATTAACGATAGCAAACCTGAGAGTGTGGCGCCTTTAGTGACGCTCTCAAGTTCTTCATGTTCTAACGCAGTTTCGCCGGTCATGCGAATATTGATCGATGGATTCTCCGTCATCATAGCGTGACTGATTTCCCGAGCTGCCGATAGCGCGACATCGGCCGGCAGCATTTCATTAAAATGCATTTTAGGTTTGGCAATGACGATAGTCCGGTTAAAAGGGTTTTGTTCGTCCTTGTTGTCACTGTTTGGCTTGTTTTCGGAAAGTATGTTTTGCCATGACAAATAGTGCGATTGACCGTTTAACTGATTTTTCAGCGCCTCATCAATCGCAAGCAATATCGGGTTCAAGTCCATAGGTAAGGCATTGTCATGGCGGTTTAGCGCTTGGCCGATAATGCCGAATAAGCCTTCGAGATGATAATTTTGAGCCAGATGGCCGATGAATGGCTGGGCATCAGTCAGCTTTTGGGCAAACTTATTCAGGTCGTTTTGGTCGAGATAAAGCAATGCCTGTTGCCTGAAAAAGGCATTATCCGTAGGTATGTAGGCGGAATCAAAGCGATCATTTGCCTGGTTTAGCTGTTCGGTAAGCTTGACGGCAGTCTGTGAGGATTCTTCCGGCGTGTCGGCTTCAACCACAAAAATAATGGTAGTCGCATCTTCGGGGAATGCTTGGTTAAAGTGCGCCTGGTTTTGCTGAAACGGTAAATCGGGGGATAGCATTTCAGCGGTGTTGGTATTAATCTCCAGGTTTTTAAGGGTGTAGTACAGTGTGCCGCCGCACAGTAAAAGCGACAGCAATAACAGTGTCCATGGACAGCGCATGACTTGCCGCTCGCACCAACCGATCAG
The DNA here is from genome assembly GCA_964547705.1 of uncultured Methylobacter sp. Classification (GTDB taxonomy): domain Bacteria; phylum Pseudomonadota; class Gammaproteobacteria; order Methylococcales; family Methylomonadaceae; genus Methylobacter_A. The sequence goes on from CAZJOY010000073.1 coordinate 6,164, forward strand.
GGTGTTGAAAAAAGATGACATGGTGCTTATTGGTCTTGGCTGGCTAGAGCGGTCAAATGGTCGAGCTGATTAGCGACCGATTTCAGTGTTTTTTTGGCGGCGTTGAAATGTAGGCCCAGTTTGATAAGTCCAGGTACTTCAGCGGGGCGTAGCGCGATAAATGACAGCAACTTAGCTAGAACGATGTCGCCCTGGTCATTAAGAGAATGATTGATGGCTTTTGGTAAATCCATGTCAGCCGGATCGGCAATAGCCCTGATTGCTATAAAGGGCAAGCTGTTTTGCCGAGCAACTTTAGCTATCGCGATGCTTTCCATGTCTAATGCAATTGCGCCGGTTTGGGTGTGCAGATGCTTTTTGTCCTTGGCCGCGGCTACAATGCTAAGGCTTTCAGCTAAACTGCCAGTATGGACTTGTACATGAACTGAGAGCAGGTTTTTAGCGAGTGTGAGCCAATCATCGTGAATACTGATTTGAGTATTCTCGGCATCTATCAGGGCATCGGCCAAGACTAGGTCGCCGGGTTTTAATATTTTACTGAGTGCTGCAGCGCAGCCCCAACTGATCAGTCGGATAGCGCCTTGTTCAATCAATAACTCGGATGCAGCTCGCGCATTTTGGGCGCCTGCGCCGGAATAGGCGAGAACGATCTTGTCGTTAATAACAACACAGCACCCTTTATCAATTTGTTTTGATGTCAGGGTGCTGAGTTCTTCCGGTAAGGCAACAACAATGCCGGTGATCAATTTTTATCGCCAGGGATGGTGTGTATGCCATCAGACAGTCGGGAACTGGCATGGCAATCGCCAGGAACAGTGTTTATGCCTGAAGCCAATCGGGAGCTGGCGCGACAGTTAAGCTCGTTACGGTATCGAGCTAAGGCCCATAGCGGGAAGAACTTGTCGTAACCGTGGTATTTAAGATAGAAAACCTTAGGAAAGCCGGGGGCAGTAAAGCATTCGTCATTCCATACACCGTCAGCTTTCTGGTTGCGTAAGATGAAATCAATGCCGGCTTTTACTTCGTGGCTGTGAGCTTCGCCGGCCGCCATCAGCGCTAAAACAGCCCAAGCCGTTTGGAATGCGGTGCTGAAACGATACTTTCCGCTTTGGCTTTCATCGTGATAACTGTAGTTATCTTCACCCCAGCCGCCATCGCCGCGTTGTACGCTTTTTAGCCATTTTGCGGCTTTGGTATACAGCAGGTCGGTTTTAGGTAGGTTGGTTTGTTCCAGTCCAAGTAATACCGACCACGTGCCGTAGATGTAGTTAGTACCCCAACGGCCGAACCATGAGCCGTCTTGTTCCTGTTCGCTACGGATGTATTCGATAGTGCGCTCCAGCGCAGGTAGATATTCGGCGTGATCCTGTGCCACTCTAGCCATCAGCATCGCGCAACGTGCGCTGACATCGGATGTAGGAGGATCCAGCAACGCTCCATGATCGGCAAACGGGATCTCATTCAGGTAGTAATAAGTATTATCAACGTCAAACGCACCGTAACCGCCGTTTTTGGATTGCATGCCGACTATCCAGCGAGTTGCGCGATGTATTGATTCATTCAGGTTGGGAATGTTCGATTCAGCCATCGCAAAGGCAACAACTGCTGTGTCATCTACATCCGGATAATGTGGGTTTTCAAATTGAAACGCCCAGCCGCCGCCTGCTAAATCAGGCTTGGAAATTCGCCAATCACCGGGTTCGTCTGATAATTGTTTGCTTTTAAGCCAATCGTAAGCACGAGTCAGGCTTTGGCTGTTGCCGATTTTGTCGGCTTCCTGTAAAGCCAATGCCGCAAGCGCAGTGTCCCAAACCGGAGACAGGCAAGGCTGGCAGTAAGCATCATGCTCATTGATGACCAATAATTTATCGATGGCTTTACGCGCGGTGACGACATGATGATGATCGGCAGGCATGCCCAATAGCAGCATGGCTTCATAAGCATTAACCATTGCCGGGAAAATTCCACCCAGGCCGTCTTCACCATTTAGGCGCTCAATAAACCAGTTTTTAGCTTTTTCAATAGCCAATTCATGGGCTCTTTTCGGAATCAACGGGCGTGTTACCCGTCCCAGTTTGTCCAGGCCCAGAAAGATTTTATTTAAAGTTGTTCTTTCGGGGAAATAGTGTTTTTCTTCGTCAGGATGAGTAACGAAAAGTTCCAGTATGCTAACTTTATTAGGGTTCTTCGCTGTCGCTTTTAAAGTGCAAAGAATAAATAACGGCACCATAACGGTTCTGGACCAATACGATACTTTATCCAAGTGGAACGGAAACCAGCTCGGAAACAGCATGATTTCGACAGGAATGTACGGAACTCCGCGCCAAGGCAATTGCTCAAAGGTCGCTAAGGCAATACGAGTAAACACGTTGGCTTTAGCTGCACCGCCTTGACTGAGAATGTAGTTTCTTAAACGCACCATGTGCGGCGCGTCGATAGAATCGCCGGCCATTTTCAATGCGTAATAGACTTTAACGCTGCAACTGATGTCGCCGGGACCTCCGGTAAACAACGGATAGCTGCCGTCTTCAGATTGGCGAGATCTTAAATAATTGGCAATTTTGCCCTGAAGTGCTTCATCGATTTCGTCCAGATAGTGCATCATCATGATGTACTCTGATGGAATCGTGCAGTCCGCTTCCAGTTCAAATACCCAGTAACCGTCTTCGCTTTGCAGGCTTAGCAATTTATCCTGCGCTTTGCTAATGGCCCGATTGAGGTCGGATGCATAGTTGCCGGCAGTATTCGATGAACTTGAAATAGTGCCGGTAGTTATCTCTGAATTGGCTTCGTTAAACATAAGTTACGTCCTTAAAGTTCTATTTTGTCTTTTGAGGATTGTGTTGAATATGTCCAGTCAGGCGTTTTGAGTTCGCGACTTGTCAAATTGAAAAGTAAACTAAGCATGGCGTTGTTACGTCCAGTTAACCGGGTTGCAAGAATCGTTGCTTTAACGCTGTTGCGGGTGATTTTGACTTGATCGGAATGGGTGAAATCCAGATTTTGTTTAATCTTTTTTAAGGTCAAAACAGCCATTCCCAGCGCCCAAAGGCAGAAGTTACGGATACCGGTTTCATGAGAAGGTAGCAGTTGTGTGTATTTCAGCGCGTTATGTAAATGATTATGAGCAATGCTGATCAGGTGTTCCAAGCCCTTCCTGAAGTTTTCATCATTAGTTTCCGGTGTCAGTTTTTTAAGATCAAATCCTGTTTCTGTAAAAATATCCTGAGGCAACCAGCAAACGCCACGTCCGGCGTCATCCCAGATGTCTTTCAATATGTTGGTCATTTGCAATCCCTGGCCGAAAGACACCGATAGCCTAAGCAGTTCGTCTTGGTGTTGTGCGATTTCCGGTGAGTAATGGCAAAAAAGTTTGGCCAGCATTTCGCCGACACAGCCTGCAACGTAATAGCAATATTTGTCCATATCTGCCAGCGTTTCAAGGCCGCCATGAAGATCTTGTGCTTGGAAGATCGGCATGCCTTCAGCCATCGTTTCTACACAGCAAGCCAGCGCCTCAATTTGCGCAGGTTCAAATTTATGAGTGATTTGAATAACCCTTGGCAGCACATGTATCAAAGTATGTTCGGCTGGGATAGTTTGCTCTGAAAGCAGCGGGGCAAGGTCTACGGCAAACACCTCTGAATTGTTGCCGGTTTTAACGACGTGAATAAACTCAGAGCAAAAATATTTTTTCTGTGCCGGAGATAGGGAAACTTCATCTTCTATGGTGTCGACAATCCGGCATAACAAATAGGCATTAGCGACGGCGCTATATAACTTTTCCGGCAGTTGGGGAATGGTTAGCGCAAATGTTCTGGAGACGCCTTCGAGCAATACAGCCTGAAATTGATCGTCAGATAATTTGCTGAGTGATTTTGGGTTATCCAAAGATAGTTGAGTGTCACTCATGGTATTTTTGATGTCGACGTACACGGTTAATTCAAATTAATAAATGGCAATAATAGACTGTTTGTTGGTATTTTGCAAAGCAATGTTGTTTTGTTGCGAATATGTGAATTCGGTGGCTCGCGAGGGTGGTTTATTATTAATAATAACAATGGGTTATCGTTATTTTGACTTTATTTTTACTGGAGGCGGAAAGATGCTATTTGTACAGGCTATTTATATCTGCACATTATAAAACTGGAGTCGCCAGTTAAAAAATAGTATTCTAATCACAACAGGTAAGCGCTTGTATTATATAACAGGCTGGCTGATATTCCTCAAATTCCGCCCTTAAAAAACGGTAGGTTGTTGTATTTTTGTGAATATTATTTGCTTGTTGTTTTATTGATACATTTTTTCTTTCCGTATATGTGGTTTTCAAGACGGTCATTTTTGTATGAGCGTCATTTAAGTTTATTAAGGTTTTTGGAGGGTTTGCTTGTGGGAGTTCCTTTACGTCAGCAGTTGACTGTAGGTAGTTATTTGATTAAGCAGAAGTTGAAAGGAGCTAAGAAATATCCTTTGGTGCTAATGCTTGAGCCTTTGTTTCGTTGCAATTTGGCCTGTGCAGGCTGCGGTAAAATTGATTACCCTGATGATATTCTCGACAAGCGTCTTTCATTTGAAGAATGCATGCAGGCTGTAGACGAATGCAGTGCACCGATGGTGTCTATCCCGGGCGGAGAGCCGCTTATCCATAAAGAAATGCCGCAAATTATTGAAGGCCTTATCGCACGGAAGAAATTTGTTTATCTTTGCACCAATGCCCTCTTGTTGAAAAAGAGAATAGATGATTACAAACCGTCTCCCTACCTGACATTTTCAATCCATTTGGACGGTATGCAGGAAAGGCATGATACGTCCGTGTGTCAGGAAGGTGTTTTTGAAAGGGCTGTCGAAGCTATAAAGCTGGCATTGAAAAAGGGCTTTAGGGTCACGGTGAACTGCACTCTGTTTCAAGGTGAAAATGCACAGGAAGTTGCCGATTTCCTGGATTATGCAATGGAACTTGGCGTTGAAGGTGTAACCATTGCTCCCGGCTTCAGTTATGAGCGTGCGCCTCAGCAGGATGTATTTATTAAAGGCAGCGATGTTAAGGATTTGTTCCGGGGGATTTTTAAGATTGGTAAAAAGCGTAAGTGGAAATTAAACCATTCATCGCTGTACCTTGATTTCCTGGCCGGTAACCAGAGCTACAATTGCACGCCATGGGGCAATCCTACCCGTAACGTGTTTGGCTGGCAAAAACCCTGTTACTTATTGGCTGATGAAGGCTATGTTCAAAGTTTCCAAGAACTTTTGGAGACCACGCCTTGGGATAAATACGGCACTGTTAATAATCCTAAATGCGCGAGCTGCATGGCGCATTGCGGTTATGAAGCAACTGCTGTTGAAGATATGTTAAGTCATCCTATAAAAGCATTGCTGACATCAATTAGAGGTCCAAAAACCGAGGGTGCAATGGTACCTGAAGCCACTCCCGAGTATGCAAAAGAGAAGTTGTCATCAACCATTGCAGGAATTCCTGTGAGGGTAGAGATTGCCGATTAAAATATATTCATGCTGATTGCTCACAGTGAGGCATTGTGATGTGAGCAAATGCACTGAGGGGCGGATCTTTCCGCCTTTTGCCTGATTTGAATAGGTACTGATTTTACGAGGTTTTTGATTATGATTTTAAAAAATGTGAAATTAGCTGTCGTTTTTATGTTCCTTTTATTCGGAACAGTCAACGCTTTTGCGGCGGATGAAGGAGCGGCAACGGCTAGACAGGTTGTAGAAAAATTTCAAGCTGAGCTTATTGCTGTCATGAAGGATGGTAAGAAGTTAGGCTATGCAGGAAGATATGAGAGGCTAAAGGACCCTATTTCCAACAGTCACGAACTGACAAAAATCGCTCGCATTGTTGTCGGTAAGGAATGGGAGAAATTATCCGAAGAGCAGCAACAAAAATTGGTCGATGTATTCAGCCGATTGAGTATTGCTTCCTACGCGCATAATTTTAAAGATTACTCAGGAGAATCATTTGTATTTGATTCGGAAGAAGAAACAACAAGAGGCGGTGTTGTTGTACATTCTCATTTTGTTGTGCCTGATGATAAGCCTGTTAAATTCGATTACATGTTAAAAGAGAAGGGTAACAGTTGGCGCATTATTAATATCATTGCCAACGGTGTAAGCGATTTGGCCTTGAAGAGGTCGGAATACACGACTATTCTTCAGCGTGAAGGCTTTGATGCCTTAATAAATAAGATCAATGAAAAAATTGACAATTATTCAAAACAATAGGTTTTAGGCTAATGAACAACAGACCACAAAACGGCAATCGTAGAGTTAAAAAGCAACATGCGCTTTCAGGGTTATTAATCGGAGTTGCGATCACTCTGAGCGGCTGTGCAACAACAGAGGTTATTGAGCAACAAACCGTAGCTAATAAAGCCGATCCTTATGAAAGCTTTAACAGAAAAATGTTTGTTCTTAACGATAACATCGATAATTACGTCGCCGAACCTATTTCGAATGCTTATAAATGGATAACCCCGCAGTTCATGCAAACAGGCGTGTTCAATTTCTTTAACAACCTGAAGAATGTCAATGTGGTTATCAATGATGTGCTACAGGCTAAATTTTCGCAAAGCGCTGAAGATACTGGACGGCTTGCGATCAATTCAACAGTAGGTTTAGGCGGTCTGCTTGATGTAGCTAAACATGTAGGTTTGGAACAAAACGAGGAAGATTTTGATCAAACGCTGGCGGTATGGGGCGTACCTCAAGGTTCTTATCTGGTGCTGCCTCTTCTGGGGCCGTCAACTGCTCGTGGTATTCCGGGAGCTATATTCGATACGGCGGCAAACCCTGCCAGTTACGTAGGTATGCCTGTACAACTGGTGTCTATGCTGAATGCGCGAGCTAGTGCGGAAGGTGCATTGAAGTTTATCGATGAAGCCGCTTTAGATCCTTACGTGTTTACGCGCGAGTCTTTTTTGCAGTGGCGTAATAATTTAGCTACAGATGGAAAGTCAGAGACATCTTCGGATGTTGACGGTCTTGAAGACGAGGCGCTTAGCGGTGATAAAAGCACGGCTTCCGGACAAGGTTCGTCTAACGCCAAAGACGGTAAGACAGATCTTGCTCTGAACCTGGATGCGAAAACTAAAGAAATCACACAAGTCTCTCATTCATTTAGCAGTGTCGCTCAATCATTCGATAACACCGCCAAATCGTTTGAAGATGCCGGTGTTAAACTGGATGAATTAAAAAAATCAAAGAAACGCAGAAGATAGTATTTCTATTAAAGCTACAAGGATGTAGCTTTAATAGTGCATTAACGAATGGACTTCGTAGTTTCCCAGTTTTTCCCTTCCTCCCAGAAAATCCAGTTCCACCACAAACGCACACGCCGCTACCTTGGCGCCGAGCTGTTCAACTAACTCACAGCTTGCCTTGGCTGTTCCGCCGGTAGCTAACAGGTCGTCAATTAATAAAACATGATCGTTCGCATCAAAGGCATCGATATGGGCTTCCAGTGTGGCTGAGCCATATTCAAGGTCATACGACACACTTTGCACGTCGTAAGGCAGTTTTCCCGGTTTTCTCAACGGAACAAATGGAAGCCCTAATTCCCACGCGACCAAAGAGCCGAAAATAAAGCCGCGCGCTTCCATGCCGGCAACTACGGTAATATTTCTGCCTAAAAAAGGTTGCAGTAATTGATGAACGGCAAGTTTTAGCGTGGCAGGATCTTTTACCAGTGGCGTGATGTCTTTGAATATAATGCCGGGCTTTGGAAAGTCAGGGATATCGCGAATTTTGTCTCTTAATCTATTCATTATTTTGATATGTAGAAGTTCGGTTAGGTAAAACGGTCTTGTTATTCTAGCACTAAAAATAGAACAGAATGGTTGAGGCTGTTTTAGTTTCGATGCATAAGAATCTGATGAGTGAAGTGGATAATTCTTAAATATCCTGTCTGATCTCGCAGATCTGAAATATCATTTTGATTGCTTTATACTTGATTCAGCTTCGGAGCTTGGTAGCCTTATTGACGCAGGAGATCAATATAATTCTATGATAAATATCAGTCGATTTATCCGTTTCATAACCGTTGAACCAGTAAATCTAAGTTTTAAGGGTAAGCTTTTATCTGTTGTTTCCGGTTTCAGTACCATTTTGATTATGGCGTTAGTCACCCAGAAATTAAGCATTGGCCCTGCTTATCCGATTATCGTCGCTTCGATGGGCGCTTCGGCAGTTATCTTATTTATTCTTCCTCACAGCCCATTGGCACAGCCTTGGTCATTTCTGGGGGGACAAGTGATATCCGCTATTATTGGCGTTGCTTGTGCCCAGTGGTTTACCGATATTGCTTTAGCATCGGCATGTGCGGTCGGTGGCAGTATTTTCGCCATGTTGCTGCTACGCTGTTTGCATCCTCCCGGTGCCGCGACCGCGATTGCCCCTATTCTGGTCGGAGACCCGATTCATGTTCTGGGTTACGGATTTGTGCTGATGCCGGTGGGTTTAAACGTAATGATTATGCTGGCTATGGTCATCGTTATTAATCGCTGGTTATTAGGACATGACTACCCGACAATTCCCGATAATGGAAATAAATCTGCTCAGAAAACCGGCATTTCGAATCAGGACGTGAAGCAGGCGCTGAAAAGCATGGATATGTTTATGGATGTTTCGGCAAGAGATCTGCGTAAACTGCTTGTCGATGCAGAGGCGAGAAGCTTTAAACGCTTTAAAGGCAATATCACCTGTGCCGATATTATGGTCAGGGATGTGCCGGCTGTTGAATACGGGACAGAAGTTGAAGAAGCCTGGATGATCATGCATAAGCAAAAACTCAAAGCCATGCCGGTGATTGATAGGGCCAGACGAGTCATTGGCATCATCACTTGGAATGATTTTTTTAAGTTTGTTAACCTGAGCACCTACGAAACTTTCCAGGACAGGTTTCGGGCCTTTATACGCCGTACGCCGAATGTATCAACCGACAAACCGGAGGCTGTCGGTCACATGATGACCACTTCGGTTACCGTATTGCCTGAAGATGCTCATATTGCCGATCTTATTTCATTGATGTCTACTCAAGGTTACCGGCAGATCCCAATAATAAACAGCGAAAACCGCTTAGTGGGTATGGTTTATCAGGCTAATTTAATCGCCGCGCTATATGATGAGCAATTGGTATCGGTTGTCGGTCAGTTATAGTGACACGATTAAACCTTTGGCGGAAAGTTGAGTAAAATACTCAATGCGCTTGCCAAGGCAGCCTCTTGGACGTCACGGTTTTTATTTTGATTATTAGAATTTCCCTGTTGTTGATTTTAGCTTCGTTGCCGGTGTTTTTATTGGTGGAGCTGTTATTGTGGTTAGCCGTACCCGGTTTGCCAAACGCATTAACCCTGTTGGGTTCGGCAATGTTGTTAAGCGCATTTGCCGTGCTGATCATCGCCGGATTATTGGCCGTTTCTAAAATAGTTATTCTCGCTGCCGTGGATTATTTTTCGGCTAAACAGCGGGCGCAGCGGCGTGTATGGTTTGTTCAGGCCAGACAGGACCAAGTTAAACGTTTGTTTTATTTCAAAAGCAAGCAAATAAAATATATTAACGAACTGAATAGAAAGCGCCTGTTAAAACGCAATAATCGCAAGCATATTCGTTCGCTGTCCCGGTCGATTGATAAAGACCTGCTGTTAATCAAGACGAAGCTACCGGGACCCGCCTACCTGCAACTGCAACAAGATAATGTCCGCTATCGAGACCGGCAGGACATTGAGGCGTTGTTAAAATTGCAGCAAAAAATCTCCAACCTTGTTTAGCGTATGACTATCTTAAAAAGCTGGGTTTTAAATATTATTAATCTGTTCCATTCGGTCAAAGACGAAAACCTGAAATGGCAGCAGGCTAATCAGGGCAGCTTGGCAAAACTTAAACATGCCCGCGTCCTGGCCGAGAAGGCGCTGGAAGCCGAATTAAAAAAGAAAAGCGTACAGCTGGAGCATGATATTAGTTTGCTAAAGACCAAGCACGACGCTGAGTTATCGATGTTTAAAACCAAGTGCAAGCAGGATATTAAAGACTATAAGCAATATCTGGCCGCATTGGATCAACTTAAAAGTTCAATTCAGGCGAGTTATACCCATCTGCCGGAAGCCGTTGCTTTCACCATTCATCATCATGCGAAATATTTGCTGAATAAAATGTGGGAAGCGGAAGACTTTGAACAGAAAATGCAGCACGAGATGGAGTTAATCCGTTTTATGACGACTGTACATGAAGATGCGCGCTTGCATTTGGAAGGCGGGACTACGAATAATCTGCCGGAAAAGACGCTGAGCTTGATTCGGCAACAGCAGTATTAACTGATGTTACGCAGTGTCCACGAAAAGCACGAAAAAAACATCAGCCGTAGATTTCTCGCCGACAGTGTCATATCCGACATTTATTATCATCCTTTCGATAGGTCCCGCCTGTTCAGAACGTTGCCAGTTAGACCTTCCAGATTTTACGACTGCCATGGATGGCGGAAGTGCTGGAGCCGCCGGGAGCGGCTCCAGTAAAAACCTGGAAGGTCTGCCTAGCGGTAGATCAGGGACGGTTGTCATGACGGCAACCCGCGGACAGCTGTCTATAACGATGAGCACAAGAGCGTGGGAACGATGTGGTTTAACTATTTTCGTGCCTTTCGTGCTTTTCG
>CAZJOY010000074.1:0-16745 GCA_964547705.1 uncultured Methylobacter sp.
CACCCAACCAATTTCGGCGCGCAAGTCGATTGGATAGGCATCAATGTTTTTCCATGGTGGGAAAACAAATATTCAGACGTTCTTCCCTGCACACCGGCAAACAAAGCGGCTGATTTTCATATTGCGCGAGTTGAAAATGTTCGCCGAACTTATCCCGGTAAAGAAGTGATCCTGACTGAATTCGGCTGGCCGAGCGGCCCCGAAGGCGGCATTGAAACCAATAAACTGACCCAGCAACGTTGCGGCGTTGCGGGCAAGAAAAATCAAGCATTGGTTGTTAAATCGACTTTTAAAAAACTAGCTGAAAAAGGCTGGTCCGGCACGGTATTCGAGGCGTTTTCAGAGAACTGGAAACCGAACGACGAAGGCGACTTCGGTCGTTTCTGGGGAATTTGCCAAGGCGAACCGCCTTATACCTGCACGAATTTCTAGCACACGAAATCTAATGAAGCTCACCGATAGACTTTCGCGTCCCGCTAAAAGCTAAAATCCGATTATTCATTACAATCGCCGCAGTTTATAATTAGCGCTCTGACTCTTACAGTGCATAAGATGCCTTTTGCTGTCCGGCATACCCGATTGCGCGCTAATTATTAACCCTTGAGATATGAAACTTGGCCGTGCTGCTCGGACACTGCGGTCAAACAATAATTATCGATTTTTTTGAGAACGGTTTTAAATGACTAAAGTGAAATTAACGCTACTTATCCTAAATGCCGTATGGCTGTTGGCAGTGTCCGAGGTCAGTTATGGCCGCCATGCAGCCATCATTATTGACGCAGATAACGGCAATGTCTTACATGAAGTAGAAGCCACTCAGTCATGGTATCCCGCTTCGTTGACCAAACTGATGACGCTGTATATGACATTCGACGCGTTGAGAGCGGGTGAAATTAGTCTACACGATACCTTAACCGCATCGACTCATGCGTCACAACAGCCCAACAGTAAACTGGGCTTAAGACGCGGCGAGCATTTAACTGTCGAAGACGCTATTTTGGCCATTATTACCCGTTCCGCGAATGACGCATCCGTCGTTCTTGCCGAACACTTAGGCGGCACAGAAGAGAACTTTGCCACCAACATGACCGCAAAAGCGCATTCACTGGGCATGTACAATTCTCATTTCATGAATGCGACCGGCCTTCCGAATAACTGGCAAGTGAGTACACCCAGGGATATGGCCGTCTTGGCGTGGAAAGCACAACGCAACTTTCCTGAGTATTATCATTATTTTGGGGCGCACAGTTTTAATTTCAAAGGCGCAGAACTACGCGGTATCAACAAATTTACAGCCAGTTATCCCGGCGCTGAAGGTATGAAAACCGGTTTCACCTGCGGTTCCGGTTTTAACTTGATCGGTTCGGCGCATCAAAACGGCAAGCGTTTGATCGGCGTGGTAATGGGCGGCATGACCAGTAAAGAACGCTACCAGTTGATGATGCAAAAAATGGACGCGAGCTTCGCTAACCTGGACAACGTAGATCCAGCCAGAAACATCGCCACCATGTCTACAAGCTCAGCAGGCAGTCCTCCGTATCAACTTGATTGCGGCAACGGGGGCGTTAGCCGTTCAATACCAACCACTAGCCGCGTTAGCTATAAACCCAGACATAAAAACACTCACGCCAATATCAGGACTGTTCGCTTGACTCACCCTAAAACTATCACTCGTGCCAAGAACGGTATCAAAGCAATTAACAAGAACAAGATTTTGGCCAGAACCATCAAACAGGCCGCTATAAAACCTGCCGGCAAGCTTCCGGCTAAAAGTAAGAACTTTCATAAAACCAAAGCCGAAATTAAACCCGCCAGCAAAGCAAAAGCACACAAAAAGTTATAGTCCACTAAATTAAGTCTTTCATAACGGGCCAGCTTGATCCGATTACAATTTCTTAAGTTGGCCTGATCTTTCCTATATCCCTTCAGTTGCCTGGATCCAAGGATGCCGAGGGGAATTCATTACTCAGAACTTTCACACAGCCAAAGAGCCGTAAATACCGGCTGTGTCGATTTTCTGTTGTCACCGCTTGAAATAGCCGAAAAATTACGATCCATTGCTGTGGAACCTCATCTCTCAAAAAGTCCGTAAGGCAAATATAGCTTGGCATTTCGGATAATACAGAAAGGATAGCGTTTAAGTTCCGCCCGCCCTGCCCTGTGCTGCTACTGGTGTTTAATTGCCACCTCTATCCGTCATCTACTCGGCCGAATTTTTATATTGCCAGATTCTCGCGGTGCTTATGTCATGAAACGATCTTAGCGTTCAAAACCAGCGATAATATCTTTTTAAATTAGTATTTTAGTGTGCTATTTTTGCTATAATATGAATATATTCATATTGAGTATAACATCTGTTTTGCGCTATTTTAGCGTGAGGAAACGGGCTCGATTTTTTGGCTAACGTCTTGTAGCGCAAGCGCTTTGCAAGGCGACAAGCCGCCCTGCTATATGAATATATTCATATAGCAGGGCAGATCAAGTCCTTGGAGGCTTTATGTTAGTTCAAATTGTTGATAAACAACGTCATGCGGTTAACGTAGTCAAAACCGCTCTTTTATCGGTCGGTATTATCGATCGCTCTGTTTGCGTGCAAGTTGATAGTTCGCACGATCAATACGAAACAGCAGAAAACTATTCGGTTTTTGTATCCGCACCGGCCGGAACCAATACTGAACCGTTTTATGTGACCGGAAAAACGCTTGTGGAGGCCGTTAAGAATATGATTTCTTCAATCAAAATAGAAACAAACAGTGCTAAAACGGAAGTCTCCGAAGTAGCTCCATTTTAAGTCATTTGCGTGTTATCAAGGACAGTCGCCCTGACTTCAGCCTTTTATTTCACTGTACATAGGTATTTGTCATGTATTCGACAGAACAAGTAGTTGACCGGGAAACACCGGTTAAAGATCAAGCTACACAACTGGCGGTCATTCCCGCCAACCCGCTGGATCTTCCAGCAACCACTTTTCAAGAAGGCTTGGACCGCCGCAAGCAAAACCGCGCGGCGTTAATGGCTTGGATTCGCGACGCATTGGTTGACGGTTCCGACTTTGGTAAAGTTCATACTGTCAGTCGCTCAAAATGTCAGGCAGGCAAAAATTGCCAAAACCCAAATCATTTCAGTAAAGCCAGCTTATTCAAGCCGGGGGCTGAAAAAATATGCGGCATGCTGGGTGTTACCGTACGGTATCCGTCGCTGCCGGAGTACGAAAAAGCCGCGCTTACCGGCACCAATCTAAATCAAATTATCATCCGTTGCGAAATTGTCGACGGCTCCGGCCGGGTCGTGGCTGACGGTGTCGGGGCTCGCATTGTTTCACAGGACAACGGCGACATTAACAAAAGCCTGAAAATGGCAGAGAAATCCGCTCATATTGATGCGACGTTAAGAATGGCCGGTCTTTCCGAAGTATTTACCCAGGATATTGAGGACATGGTTCAACGCCGCGAAGCCGAAAGCGTCCAGCGAGCAGAATCCGAACTGAATACCGGCTTTGAAGGCATTAGTAAAACCCAGCATCAGCAACTTGAAAGCAAAATCAAAGAGCTTGGACTTGATCGAGCCAGGGTTAAAGAATGGATGGCTAAAGCGTCGCATAACCGCTTCAACAGCTTTTTAGAGCTTAACCAGGATTTTTATCAAATTCTTTACAACAAGCTCGACCAATTTGCTGATAGCGGCTCAATGAGTGTTAAAGAGGCTTTATCGGTTTTGGGTCTGAGTGCTTTTGCAGATCAGGATGCTATCAAAACCGCTTACCGTAAAGCTTGCATCAAATATCGCCCGGATAAAGATCAGGCGAGCCCGGAAATGATGAAGATCATCAATGCCGCGCACCTGTTTTTGAAAGAAATTACCTACAACGGTTTAGAGCATCCGATTCAGGAAGAAGTCAACAGCGATTTTGGCGATATGTTAAACGATGCGCTCAATGCCGTTATCGGGTTGGACGGCGTCAATATTGCAATTTGCGGCGCCGGGGTTTGGCTCTCCGGCAACACCAGAGAGCATAAAGAAGCGATAAAAGCCGCCGGTTATCGTTGGTCCACCCGAAAAGCCGCATGGTACTTTCAGCCAACCGATCATAAAAGCCGTCATAGAGACGATTGGGATATGGAGAAAGTAGAACATGTTCGGACCGAAAGCACTGCCATAAACAACGAAGCTGCACTGTGAGCTGTATTGGATCAAGAGCAGCGGTTTTAACCACTGCTTAATCCAGTTGAGAAAACCATCATGAACAGATTATCTTTATACGAGTTAAGCGCAAATTATTTGCAAGCCTTGGACTTTCTGACCGACCCGGAAATGGATTTACCTGTCGAGGCAATCAATGACACGCTGGAAGCGCTAAGTGGAGAATTGGAAGACAAAGCTATCAACGTTGCCAAGTTTTTCCGCAATATGGAAGCCGCCGCCGAGGCGATCAAAAGCGCCGAGGCAGACATGGCCAAGCGCCGAAAGACCTTGGAAAACCGCGTACAATGGCTGAAAAACTACATCAAAGAAAACATGGAAGTCTGCGGTATCAGCGACATTGAATGCCCGCATTTTAAGATTTCAGTCCAAAAAAATCCGGCTGTCGTCAATATCCTTGATGAAAACGCAATCCCGGCTCAATTCAAAGAGCAAGTCACCAGCTGGAAAATCGATAAGGCTGCGATCAAAGAAGCGATTAAATCCGGCTCCGTCGTGCCCGGCACGGAGCTGGTAAACGGTACACGCCTCGCCGTTAAATAATGCATTCAGCCCCAAAAGAGCCGCTGCCGCGGCTCTTTTTTTTGCTCAGAACACGAGTTCATCCATATAATATGGAAAATAATTCCTAAAATCCCACTCAAGAACGAGTACCTCATGCAAATAGGCGACATTGTAAAATGTAAAAGGCTTGATCTTAGTTTGGTTCAAAAAGAGCTTGAATCACGGTCCGGCGTAACCCAATCGATGATTAGCAAAATCGAAAACGGTAGTGCCGAAAACGTTTCCATTGATGTACTCAGAAAACTGGCTAAAGCTTTAAATTGCTCACTGGTTGATTTATTGCCTGAAACGGATAAGAAAATATAAGATCCCCCTTCCCTATCCTAACCATAGATCCTTTCTAATCACAGCCAAACGTATGTGGCATATCGTTTACTGAATCCGATACTGCACAAATATCCCGAAAACATGCACGCCATAATTTTCCGGAATTGCATTCAGGAAAAGGTGATTATCGATTAACGGCGAGAGCCCGTCATAATGCCAGTCTTGAGTAGCGCTGTGTTCATAACGATGATAGAAACGCATGGATACATCCTTGTGCAGGTTCCATCTTAAACTGGTTTCCAGAATGTGCCGGGCAAACGTAATGGCCGGAAAGCTATTGTTAACGGCCTGATTGGCTGCATCCAGATTGGCGAAGGCCTGATTGGATGCAGCGTTGTAGCCAACATCGGTATGCGCCCAATTATACGAATAACGCATGTCGATATCGAACGGGTTAAACTGGCACCGAAAACCGAGCCCTATCAAGTGGCTGATATCGTCTACGGACTCTTTCCAGGCCGCAACTAAAGGAAAGCGATTACCGCCGGCATTGGGGTCGAGGGAAAAGCCGACATCATTAATATTGCTGAGTTGGCTTTGCTGATTCTGAAAACTATAAAAAGCGTAGGCATTCAGTCGAGCCGAAGGCTGATAGTTAGCTTCCAGGTTCGCGGAAAGGGTCCGGGTATTTTGCAACCCATAGCGGACGTCGTAATCGTTGCCAATCCAATTTACGGAAGCGAGCAAATCCAAATCGTCCTTTAGCATAAAATTGGCTTGGGCTTTAAGCTGATTCTGGTGCCGGTCACTGAGATCGTATTTTCTTAAATCGGCGAGCGTAAGCGGAGTTGATCCATTAGGCAATGTTGATCTAAATCCGGCAAGCGAGCTGGTATAAAAAGGGACGTAGGGATTGTAATCGTAATGGCTGCCGCCTCGGATCGCATACTCGTAAGACAGCCGCAAGGTAGCCCAAGACAATGAGCGATTGGATAAGTGGATTTTCAGATGGTTTTCATTGGTGCTGCTACGTTCCCGGTAAGTCGGATCATGTTGCTCAAAGTGGTAGCCAAAGCCGGCCGTGGTCTTATAGCTAATCCTGTAATCGGTATCGAAGAACCCTTCTGTGACTTTTTGCGAAAAGGGAATGCTGCGATACTGAAAAGGGTTTTGCGGTGAGGCCGGCCTGAAAACTTCGCCACCTTGTGCGCCGTCTACAAGGATATAACCATATTGGTTAGTCAATGAATTAAGAGACGTATAGTTAGTATTGTTATCTTCGTTGTAATAGCGGAATTTTGCTTTCAGCGTTAAAGGATCCCAAGGGGAAAATTGTAGGCCTGATTGAAACAGCCAGTTGGTGATTTCCGCATTAGCCGTTTTTTGCGACAGAGATGCGGTAGAATTCCACTGATTCATATTGATGCCGGTAAAAGTCTGTCCTGAGTTGATCGTAGAAGGCAACAGCTCATCATTTTGGGACATACGCGACCACGACAAGGTTGAGGTTAGCTGCCCCCGCATCGGCAGACTATAGGCAAGATCGGTTTTAACTTGATGGAAGCTATTATCAGGATATAAATCAAAGCGGCCTTGTTCAACGGTAAAATCAGTGCCGGGCAGATTGGTAAAAGGATTATCAAAGGTCAATTGGCCTTTGTTATTGGTAAAAAAAGAGCCGGTATAGTTTAAATTCAGATCCAAACCGGTACCTGCATAGTTAAAGCCGGAGCGTATTTCGTTAGTCGTATAATCGATAGGCTCGATGGTTTCGACCATGCCGCCTGAATTCTCGCCGGCATAGAACGGCGGCAAAAACGATCCGCCGAAGGCCCGCTTGCCCTGACGTGTTGCATGTGAAAAATTGCTGAACAATTTAAGGCCAGGCGTCGGCGTATAGTCAAAGCCGATACGCCCCTCCTCCCTGTTGATGCCCAAATCGGGATTATAAGCCGATGCCAAGGCTTGCCGAAGCTGCTCGCGGCTATTGTTTCCAGGCACGAGTCCGAACGGTAAAGTCAGATTCTCGCTGCCGGCGCCTTGAAACAAGGTCAGCGCATTAGCGGTGTAGCTATGCGGTGTTTGGTTGAAAAAGCCGTTAATCTTGAAGTTGCCGAGCTGCCCAGTCGATAACTGGTAATATTGATCGTTACGCCCGGCACTGCCGCCTTCGGCATCCAGAAAATAGCCATTGCGTTGCTGCCAACCCGATAACGAAAAATAATTAAGCAGTGGTCCATTGCTCCAGTCGCTGTAATCATTAAATTTTGAAGATGTTTGCCTGCCGCCGGTGCCGAATAAATAGCCAAAATCCAGGCTGCCGCGGTAGTGCCAATCTTCATTCAATTTCTTATCGCTTAATGGTTCATACGGTGTGTCATACAACAAACCGCTCGGCGTTCTGGAAGGCTGCTGTTTGATTTCGGAAAGTCCCTTTGGAGATTGTATCCGGGTTATATCCGTTCCGGTCGGATTGAGATTGTTGCCTGCTCCGGTCGCTAATGAGGTAAAGGACAGTGAGGCGGCAAGGACGGCGGCTCGCCAACTGCCATCACCGATAGCGGACCGTGTCGCGGCCGTGCTATCGATGAAAGAGCGGACCTGACGGATGATTAGACCCATGAATCTGGGCATGGCAATTTTGGCAACTTCGGCTCATCAGGCGCGCATCGGGATTGGACGCCGACGCAAGATTTGAAGTCGTCATCAAATCGTTAGGATGACCGCGATTGGTATGACAAGACTGGCATAAAAACGGCCTGGCGCTGACCAACAAGGATTCGTGATTGGAGCCGTGCGGCTGATGGCAATTAAGACAATTTTCCCGAACCGGTGCATGTTCCCAGATAAAAGGACCGCGTTTTTCCTGATGGCATTGATAGCACACCTGATTGACCGTATCGGCTTTAAGCAAAGGTGCCGTGCTCGAACCGTGCGGGTTATGGCAGTCGGTGCAGGTAACTTTGCCTTCGGGCAAAGGCATATGCGAGCGTTTTCTAAATTCGGCGCGCTGTTGCTGATGGCAGCTGTAGCAGGTTTGATTGATGCCGTCTTTTCGCAGCAGGCCCTTTTCCGAAAATTGAGCCATCGGGTTATGGCAATCGCTGCAACTTAAGTCGTTCATTTGATGAACAGAACCTGGCCAAGCGAGACGCTCTTTGCCTTTATGACATTGAAGACACATGGAATTTTGCTGGCTGATCGTAGAACCTGATTGGTGCGTAAATACCATAATCTTCGATTTATTGGCGGTATCCGATAGATGTTCCGACCCAGGGCCGTGACAGGTTTCGCAGCCTTGGACCTGCGCATTATCCGGCGCAGCCAGGTTAGGAATGCGTGCATGAATCGTATGGTTCCAATGGCTGGTTTCGAGTTCATGACAGCTGGAACAAACAGTCTCTCCAACATATTGGGCGTGGCTTTGCGCAGTGTTCAGTTCCGGTTTCAAGGATAGCGGTGATAATGGCGAACAGCTGATTATCACCGCTATACCGGCAATTAAGCTTAAATAAACCAGTTTCATGCGCGTGACGAGGAATTCGACATTTATTACCGCCTTTCTCTAAACGATAAGAAACCAGCAATGTTATTGCTGGTTTAGTGGGATTATTGTGTTGCGGATGCGGAGCTATAACTGGTTAAGATAAACAAAAACGGACTTGAGTTTTGTACCAAGGCTAGCTCGGCACTAACTTGACCTTGGATGGTGCCATTTCGCATCAGCTGAACAAGAGGCACAGTCAGTTGCCCTGTTGTAGGGAAAAAATTCGCTGCATTTCCAGTAGATGCGGTGGTTGGCTGAGCGCTTTCCAGCACAAATGCAATGCCGGTTGGGCTGCTATTATTGGAACTTAGTCTAAGAGTTGCGTTGTACGTTTGACTGCCGACATTAACAACCGGTAGTGTCAAAATAGAGCTATCGTAAGAAAAATTGGCCGTAGTCGAAGTAGTGGCCGCAGCTCTCGGGAAGCCGGCGCTTTGCCATGCGAGCATCGCGGCTTTTTGCTCCTCATTAAGCACAGGAAAACCGCTAAAGGCTGGCGGCATCGTCATCTGTTGCACTGCTCTTACGATGGCGCGATCAGCATTCGGTAGCGTTGTCTCATAGGTATCCCAATTGACGGTAGGCGGGGCGCCGTTACGCGCCGAGCCGGTCAAAGTGGATGAATGGCAATCCAGACAATTAGTTGCGAATACTTTTGCCCGAATGCCATTTGCACCTTCATAGACCGGATCAATGGCCGCAAAAGACTGACCTGTGATAAAAAAAAGAAATAGTAAGGTTAACGTGTTTTTTATATTCATAAGTGTTCCTTCTATGTTTATGCTGGAATTAAGGACGTTTCCAATATCAGCTTCTTCCTATAACACTAAAAGGATGTAAGCTATTGAAGTTTAAAGGAACTAATTTCTCAAAATTGATCTAGTAGAAGCTCCTTTAATATGTTTTTAACATAAAACAGATTATGGTGACTAGACAATTTGATAACAACTTTAAAACAGTTTTTAAAAAATCATTGTTATCGGCAAAAATAATCAGCTTTCGTACCGCACCACTGTCTCATATCCTACAGACTTTATTTAATTCATACTGGATAGGGCAATTTATTATCGAAAAAAAATAGTATTGTTCAATACGTACAATTGCACATTCATCAGTAGTTGGCCTCATCTGCTTTCACCAAGCCAACTTTTACTATCAAGCGTCTATTATGGTATATCAAGGTGAGAGAGGGCTGTGATAGACTTGCTAACATTGTGGTTGAAATCTATTATTTTAAAAAAAATAGCTATCTTTGAGTAAATCTGAAACAGGTATAACTAATCCAATGAAAAATATAATAGTTATATTATTTATGGTTTTTTTTATTTCGGACTGTAGTGCTGATGCTAGAGTTCTAGCGGAAATACTCTCGAAAACAAGAAGTGCAAAGTCTAGAAATAATGCTTTGAAACATGAAAAGCTGAAGAAAAGAATTGAAGTAAGAAACAATAAGTTAAAACAAACAAAGTTAAAAGAAATCGCTAAAAACAAAACCTTAAAAGAAATGAAGCCGCAAGAAATAGTGACTTCGGAAGAACTGGAAATTAGGAATAATCTTGCCTATATGCCTAATAAAGATCTACCTTTCACTGGTAAGCATCAGGAATACCATGCAAATAAAAAAAGATATATTGAAACTAACTATAAAGATGGAAAAAAAGATGGGTTACTTATTATGTGGGATGAAAACGAGCATAAAATAGGCCAGTTAAGCTTTATAAAAGGAACCCAAAAAGAAAATTAATTTATCCAATTTTCTTCATCTTTGATAGAAAGATTGGCCCATAGTTGTTTTTTCCGTAAAGGCCGCTACGGCTTAAATGATTTTATAAACCGGGCTTCGTAGCTGTAACCAAGGCATTGACTTCAAGTCTATGACTAAGGTTAATATCCGAAAATCCTGCATCGCGTAGCTGAGTGAGTGCTACCGACTCACGCATGACATGGTTTTCCGATTCATCGTTAAACAAATGCACTATCCAATGTTCCAGGACTTCTAATTTGTTAATCTGGGTTAACACCTTGAAATAACCGCCGACTTCCTGCTGAATGATTCGCGTATGCTTCGAAATATCATCCAAGCCGTAACGATCGCCGTTAATAAATTGGCCGCCTGGCTTTAACACCCTGAAAATCTCCTGAATAACTTGCTCACGATAAGTATCGAGAAAGTTATGCAAGGTATAAGCCGAAGCCACAATATCAACACTGTCGGTTGCGATATTTTTTAACGCCGTCAACGCATCATCGCCGCAAAAAGCCAGTTTTCCTTCCACCACCCATTTATGGAGATGCTTTTTGGCCTGTTCCTGCATAACCGGTTCGTTATCAATACTTAAGATATTAAATTTATCCGATGCAGTTAATAGCGACAAGGTAGTGATACCGGTCCCCCCGCCTAGCTCAACAACATTTAGATTATCGGTTGTTTTTACGGAATACTCGGCAGCGGCCCCACCGACTAAGCGGCTCATTTGCGTTGCTAAAGGACAAATAAGGTTGAGCAGTTCATAATCCTGTCCGATCACGCCCGAAAACATGGCGTCATATTGCGTTTTGTCTGTCATCTTAATTTAGCTTGTTGTTTGCGGTCGAAAGCGGCCAATTGTTCCGGTGTCGCTTCTGCCTGGAATTTATCTTTCCATTCACTATAAGGCATGCCATAAACAATCTCCCTAGCCTGCTCATAATCGATATCTACACCCTGCTCTACTGCAGCAGCCGTGTACCATTTAGCCAAGCAGTTTCTGCAAAAATCAGCCAGTATCATTAAGTCAATATTTTGAACTTCGGTATGCTCTTGTAAATGGCTGACTAAGCGTCTGAATGCGGCTGCTTCTAATTCGGTTTGTGTATTTTTATTCACTAATTCCTCCAAAATAACCGCTATTCTAGCAGAAACAGTTATTCAAGCATGTACATTCATTAATAAAGATTTTACAATAAACTCCATAGTTAGATTTGTGTAACAACTTGCTTCTATATGAAAATTCATAGTTCATCGTTAACTTTTTCGCCTATAGGTCTTAACCAGAAAGCTGGTAGGAATGATAGCGCGCAAAATAAAGACCCGAATGAACTATCCGATACTCAAAACAAAAATACCAATAAACCGTCTTCACCTGAAGAGATTAAAAAAGCACTGGATAGTGTTAATTCGGCCATTGATTTATCCGGCCAAGATAACCTTATCAAACCAACCGATTCGAGAACTTTAAGAGCACTTTCTGCCTATACTCAGGAACTCAATGCACCGCTGCAGGATCAACGTGCTCAATTGATTACAGGAATAGATGCTTACGCCTAGTCACCCTTACTTTCTGCTACTATGAAACAACTTTTCGAGTTTTTTCCCATACTCTTATTTTTTATTGCGTTTAAGCTTTACGATATCTATGTCGCCACCGCCGTTGTCATTGCGGCAACCATTGTTCAAGTAGCTTATGCCTGGTTTAAACACCGTAAGGTTGAGACCATGCAATGGATAACCTTAGGGTTGATTTTAGTAATGGGCGGCGCAACCCTTTATTTACAGAACGAGCAGTTTATTAAATGGAAGCTATCCATCATCGAATGGCTATTTGGTACAGCCTTTCTGGGTAGCCAGTTCATTGGTAAAAAACCGTTCATTGAAAAAATGCTTTCCGCCAATTTAACATTGCCTGCCTTGGTCTGGAGAAGGCTAAATACTTTATGGGGCTGCTTTTTTATCAGCGTAGGCTTCATTAATATCTACGTAATGTACAATTACAATACCGATGATTGGGTTACCTTTAAGACATTTGGCGTACCGGCTTTAATGGTTGTTTTTATTTTGCTGCAAGTGATTTTCTTATATAAATATATCCCCGATACAGAGGAATAAAAGGTGTTATACGCGATTATCAGTGAAGATATAGCAAATAGTCTAGAGAAGAGACTTTCTGTGCGTCCAGCGCATCTTAAACGGCTGCAGGAACTACAGGATGCAGGACGCCTGGTTCTAGCAGGCCCTCATCCCGCAATCGATAGCGATAATCCCGGAGCAGCCGGCTTTACCGGCAGTCTGGTGGTTGCCGAATTTGACAGCCTAGCAGATGCCAGGCAATGGGCGGACGTTGATCCTTACATCGATGCCGGGGTTTATGCCAAAGTTACCGTTAAACCATTTAAAAAGGTCTTGCCACAATGACATCCGAATTAATTAGACAGCTGTTAAACGATGCTTTTAAACCCGAACTCCTGGAAATCATCGATAACAGTGCGGCTCATGCCGGACATGCCGGCGCACGTAGCGGCGGCGGTCATTATCATGTCACTATTGTTGCTGAAGCTTTTGAAGGAAGATCTTTAGTTCAGCGGCACCAGCTTATTTATAACGCGCTGGGCGACATGATGAAACAACAAATTCATGCCTTAGGCATTAATGCTCTCTCACCCTCTGAAGAAAATAAAGGAAGATTCTAAATGAAAAAATTTATCCCCTTACTTGTTGTCGGCACGGCATTGATTGCCGGTTGTAATCAAGAAAAAGCTACTGACACTACCAGCAGCTCTCCAGCTGCAACCGCTACACCTGCGATTGATAAAGCCGATGCTGTCGCGGAAGTCAACGGCCAGTATATTCCCAAATCAGCATTAGAAACGCTGGAAAAGGAAATCGCCGAGCGTAGCCACGGACAAACATTTCCAAAGGAAAAACTGGTTGAAGAGCTCGTTCAACGTGAATTACTGATTCAAGATGCTAAGCAAAAGCAACTGGACAAATCACCTGAATTCATCGCTCAGCTTGAAGCCGCTAAAAAAGCATTATTAACTCAAGCCGACCTGCAAAACTTCATTAAAGCTAATCCGGTAACCGACGCAGAAGTCAAAGCCGAATACGACAGCAAAGTAGCGGCTGAAAAAGGAACCGAGTTCAAAGCACGTCACATTCTGGTTAAAACCGAAGCAGAAGCTAAAAAACTGATCGCCGAATTGGATAAGGGAGCGGACTTTGGCAAATTAGCCAACAAAAATTCATTGGATGCTAAAGAATCTCAAAACGGTGGCGACTTAGGCTGGTTTTCTGCCGCGCAAATGGTTGCTCCTTTCTCCGAAGCAGTAGCTACACTGGAAAATGGAAAATACACTAAGGAACCTGTTAAGACCCAATTTGGTTACCATGTCATTTTAAGAGAAGAGTCTCGTCCGGTAACACCTCCACCATTGGAAGCGGTTAAAGAACAACTAACACCTTTCTTGCAACGCAAAAAAGTTCAAGACATGATCGAAACATTGCGTAAACAGGCAAAAGTAGAAGTATTGGTGCCGCTAACTGAGGAGCCGCCAAAAGCTGCTCCTGCTGCTCCGGTCGCAGAACCTGCAACTCCCGCTCCAGCTACAGAAGCTCCTGCTGCGGTAGAGCCTGCTAAAGCTGCTGAAGGCGCCGCAACTGAAAAAGCTCCGGCAACAGCTGAAGAAAAACCGGCCGCTCCTGCTGCAGCAGAGCCAGCCAAAGCAGCCGAACCTGCTCCAGCAGCACCGGCAGAAACAAAAAAATAGTATTAAGATAAACAAAAAGGGCGGATTGATTATCCGCCCTTTTTTATGTAATTCTTTCCAGATATTGCACTATAAACTGCACACTGCGATTTCCCCTGAACTCATTGATGTCCAGTTTATAAACCGCCTTAATATGGCGCAAACCTAACCAACTTTCCGGCTTATCGACATAAAAAGCAATTGCATCGATTAATAACTCACCAAAGGGTTTTCTCAACACCAACTTAAGATGCCGCTGCCCGACAATACGCGATTGAATTACATCAAAAACGCCATCAAAAACAGGCTCGGGAAACTCCTGCCCCCAAGTGCCGGCGTTTTGCAATAGATCCGCAAATTCAATAGTCATTTCCTGTTCTGTCAACTCGCCATCGGAGTAAATTTTTTGCTCCAGATCGATAGAAACCAAACGCTTCCTAACCACCTCATCAAAAGCCAATGCAAACGGTGGATAATCGCGCATTCTCAAACTCATGCCCGCAGCCATCGCATGACCACCGAACTTGCTCAGCAATTTAGGGTGCAGTGCCGCAATATCGCTCAATACATCACGGATATGAACACCCGGAATTGAGCGCGCCGAGCCTTTTATCTGATCTTTTCCGGAAGGCGCAAAAGCAATAACGGGACGGTGCAATTGATCTTTAATTCGCGATGCCAAGATACCGATAACGCCTTGGTGCCAGTTTGAGTCGAATAAGCAAACACCCGCAGGCAAATGGTGTTCATCAAGCTTTTTCATTTCGCCCAACAAAGCCATCGCTTCGTTTTTCATTTGCCCTTCGACTTCTTTACGGTCATTATTCAGCTCATCAAGCTGCAGCGCGATTGTTTTTGCCAGCGAGGCATCATCGGTTAGCAGGCATTGAATCCCCAGCGACATATCGTCCATGCGGCCCGCCGCGTTAAGCCTTGGTCCCAATGCAAAGCCCAAATCGGAGGACGAAATAGCTTCAGGCCTTCTACCCGACACTTCGATAAGCGCATTTATACCTGGATGCGCGCGTCCCGTGCGTATTCGCAATAAGCCTTGATACACCAAGGCCCGGTTAACTTGATCCAGCGCCACCACATCGGCGACCGTGCCCAACGCAACATAGTCAAGCAGCTGAGCAAGATTAGGCTCTTGAGTTTGGTTCTTCTCAAACCAACCCTGATCCCTTAACCGGCTCCTTAACGCCATCAACACATAAAAGATAACGCCGACGCCAGCCAGCGTGCCGCTGGGAAACTTGTCATCGGCCAGATTGGGATTAACAATAGCGTCGGCAGCGGGCAACTCATGGCCCGGCAAATGATGATCGGTAATCAGGACTTTCATACCCAGCTCTTTGGCGACCCTGACCCCGTCTATGCTTGATATGCCGTTATCAACGGTAATAATCACATCGGGATTTTGTTGCTTGACCAGTTCGACGATTTCAGGCGTCAAACCGTAGCCGTACTCGAAGCGGTTGGGAACGACAAATGTTACATTCTTTGCGCCCAGTAATTGCAAGCCCTTAATAGCCACAGCACAGCTGGTTGCGCCGTCGGCATCGAAATCGCCGACAATACAAATTTTTTGGCAGTCGTTGATCGCAGCAATTAAATGCCCGACCGTCTCTTCCATGCCCGATAGCAACCATGGCGACGGCAGTTTTGCCAGCGTTCTGTCCAGATCCGCTTGCGAGCTTAGACCTCGGGATAAAAAAATACGTTCCAATACAGGATGCATTTCACCCAAATTAGAACGTTTTTTCGGGACAGTGCGTCTAACGATGGTTTTCTTTACGCCTTGATAATACATGGGATTCCAAAAAACCGATATTGGTCGGTTTTAGTTTATTTGATGGGGTAATTAATTCACCACGAAGACACGAAGAACACGAAGTTTTTTTACCGCGAACTTAACGCAGTATTACTTACTTGACTGCGGCGATATTGTTGCCTTGCACCACTAATATAATGTACAAACATCATCCCAATACTCGGATTCACTTACCGAGCCAAAGCTGTATCCTTTGGTGCACCAAATATGTTTCTGGAAATCATAAACATAGTAACCAGCATCAATTGAATAGGATGAATATGCCAATATAGGCGCTCGATCTTTATTTAACTTATAGTAAATTCTTTTATTTTGCTCTGATATACCAGCTTCTTCCAATCTAGCTGGAAGAGCATTCTGTTGTGATTTATACAATTCAATTTTTTGTTTCAAACTTTCTAATTCATGTTGTTCAACAAACTCATTAGCCAGATGAGCGAGAGGAATTGCCACGAAGAAAGTAATACACAAAAAGGCAATTTGAACGCCAAACTCTTTTCCAGAACATTTTCCCTTATAAACAAGAACCACTTTCATAATAAGCCAGCCTAATACTACCCAGATAGGCAGTCCCAAGGTGACGATAAGGAAGAATATTGTCATACCGTAGCAAAAATACCACGGCATGAAAGCAACAAAAAAAACACAACAGATTATGAGCGTTATCAGATATTGACGTAAGAACAACTTAACTGCCATAAAACTGGGTTTCATGCGTTTCCTACGGCTTTTGTTTTAGCTAGATTTTTAACGAGTAGCCCGAAATAAAAACACTCAAGCCGGACAGAGTTTTCAACTTCGTCCGGCTACAAAACTTCTTTTTCTTCTTTTCCT
>CAZJOY010000075.1:0-16655 GCA_964547705.1 uncultured Methylobacter sp.
GGTTGAGTTATTTTATCAACCTATCGGGCTGTCCGTTTTTATTAGACCACTACAACATTTAAACAAAGCTGCGGCAGACAAGCATCCCATCTGCCGCTCATCATTACCGGACTCTTATTGACCGATAGATTTACGCATATGGGTCATTGCTTCTTCGGTATGCTTGGTACCTACGTCAGCGTGGCCTTGTTTAGCATGATCGATGGCTTCTTTTAAATGCTTAACCGCATCGGTCATATGGACATGCGCCTCAGCATGTTCTTTCTCAGCCGCTTCAGCGTGTTTTAACCCTTCTTCAGCATGCTTAAGCAGTTGGTCGGCATGACCGTCTTGCCCATGAGCCGTAGCCATGGCCGAATGTTCCAGCGCTTGTGCTGTATGATGCTCGGTAGCGTTTGCCTGTGCGCTCAGGCCAAGAGCGAAAGTGCCGATTAATGCAGCAATAAATTTTAATTTCATGGGAATTTCCTTAAGTAATTGAATTTGCATAACCGCAACGACATTTAGCCTTACGATTGACGTTAGTATACCCCATTCAGGCTGTTATGTACGTTACGGGATAGTTACTTTCTTCTTTCAAAATTGTTTAGCACAATCTTGCCGCCTGACATCACAAGTTCGGGATATTCCAGTGTTTTCAAGGACTGAACAGGATCGCCTTTCACCGCGATCATATCGGCTGGCGCACCGGGTTTCAGCGTGCCCAGCAGCGGACGATGCAAATGCCTGCCCGCTTTAGACGTTGCTCTACCAGGGCCTCAATAAGCGGCATGCCGGTCATCCGTATCATGAAAATAAGCTCTCCATCCAAAGCCGCCAAGGTTCGGGCATTGGCAGCGACACCCAGACATTTCGATAAGGCATCGATCGTAGTGACTACTTTTATATTGTGCGCCACCGCTTTTTTCAGCAAGACTATCGGGGATAGTTGCGCAAGGAAGATGCGCCCATTCATCAATGCTCGCATCGACCGCAATCTTTGCTCCTGTTGCCTCGCCTATATGCGCCGTTACTTTGCGTCCCTGATTATGGGTCTCATCGACAATCGCCTTGACAATATTGAGCGGCAATAGCGGCCAAGGCTGTTTGGCATCCGAAGTTTTGCGATAGGAGTATTTCTTATGGCAAACGTAAGATTGCGGGATATGCCTTAATTTTTTAAGTCGACTAAGTGATATGCCGTAGCTTGACACCGGAAACCTCGCTTTAAAAAACCATTAGCCCAATAAAAACCATGAGTTAATAAACCAGGGCCTGGTTTGTGCTTGTACGTCCCCTAACTAAAATTTTCAGGTAGTTGGAGTGCAAGCTCTGCTTGCAAAGCAGGCAAAGCCTGCACTCCCGCTGAAAAATTACGCCTAGAGTTGTTCAAGTCGTTTCATGCTCATTCCTAACTTTTGCCATGTTATTCATCCCCACGATACCCCAATCTAATATAATTAACGCTACAATGACCTATCATTAAAGCTGAGTTGAGCAGCTTGCCTGCTCAAACGAAACTTATGCCCTTTGGGTATAAAAATCAGCTACAACTGGACGTACCGAAAAGAAAATGAAATTCCTGATTATTGACGATGATGCCGCAGAGCGTTCCCTGACTATAGAGCTATTACGCAGTAAATTCGCCGATGCGGCCATTGTAGAAGTTAGTAGCCGTAAAGCGTTTGATCAGAAAATCGCCGAAGCCGATTTCGATCTGGCCATTACCGAGTATCGTCTCGGTTGGGCGGAAGGATTGGCTTTATTTAAAGCCATCAGGTCTCGCTATTCAGGGCTACCGGTCATCATGTTGACCGATTCCGGCAACGAAGACATCGCTGTGACTGCAATCAAGAGCGGCCTGTCGGATTATATTGTTAAGCGCAATCGCCATCTGTTGTTGGACAAGATCGATCAAAGCCTGCTGGATGCGAAAAAAAGCGCCCACTCTCAGAATATAGATAATAAATTCCAACAACATGAAAGAAGAGATCCTTTTATTTCCCGGTTTACACGGGATTATGCTTATTTCATCCGCATCTCTTCCGACGACAAACCGATATTCGAGTGGACCACCGAGCCACTAAAACAGCTTATCGGCACCCCTAGCCTCTCAAAAGAGCAGGATCGCGATTGGGTATTGCCGATTCACCAGGAGGATAGAACCATTGTTCAAAATCGGTTTAAGAAATTATTAACAGGCGTTGAAGACACCAGCGAATACCGGGCTATTTGCACTGACAGCGAAATTCGCTATTTCAGCGATCATTCCTTGCCGGTTCGCGATCCTATCGATGGCCGGGTCATACAATTGTACGGCGTTATGCAAGACATCACAGCCCGCCGCAGGATTGAAGAGAAATTGCATCTGATGCAACATGCTATCGATTCCAGTAGCAACGGCGTTGTCATTACCGATCCGGCCGATACCGACTACGCCATTATTTACGCCAATGAAGCTTTTTTACGCATAACCGGCTATTCAATGGAAGAACTCTTGGGACGCAATTGCCGCATGATGCAGAACAATGACAGGGACCAGCCTGACATTGCAGAGCTGCGTAGCTCATTGCAAAACCAGCGCGATGGCCATGCCATTTTGCGTAATTATCGCAAGGACGGCAGTCTGTTTTGGAACGAGATATTTATCTCTCCTATACATGATCAACAAGGCAGGGTTACGCATTACGTCGGCGTGCTAAGCGACGTCACCCATCGTGTCGAAATGGAATATGCGCTGAGTAAAAGCGAAGCCAGGATGCGTTCTGTTTTCAACAATGTATCTGACGGCATTATCATTATCGATGAGCATGGCATCATTGAAAAACTTAACCCTTCGGCTGAGAGACTTTTCGGTTATTCTGCCAAAGAATTAGTCGGGAATAGTATTAACCTATTAATGCCAGAGCCTGACCGGAGCCGGCACGACGCTTACTTAAACAATTACCTGAGCGGTAACAAAGCTAAAATAATCGATATTAAACGTGAAGTCAGCGGCCTTAAAAAAAACGCTTCTATTTTTCCGATGGAACTGGGCGTCAGCGAGTTCTTCGTCGACCAGCGCCGTTTTTTTATCGGCACGGTGCACGATATAACCGAACGCAAGAAGGCGGAAGAAGCATTGCGGCATTTGTCCGGCCACCTGGAGACGGCCAGGGAAGATGAACGCACCCGGATTGCCAGGGAAATACACGACGAATTGGGCAGCCTTCTGACCGCGCTCAAAATGGATTTAAGCTGGCTGAATAAACAGTTACCGCTTGACTTGTCTTTATGTCATGAAAAAATAGCCACGATGAATCGGCATCTCGACGATGGCATTGGCTCGGTCAGAAAAATAATTGCCGACCTCAGGCCGAGCATTCTGGATCATCTTGGCTTATTAGCCGCTATCGATTGGAAGCTTGATGAGTTTAAAGAACAAAGCGGTATTCAATGTTTATTGACGATGCCGGACAATAACATCGTTATGGATGAAGGCCGCGATATCGCGGTGTTCCGGATTATGCAGGAAGCGTTAACCAATATTAAGCTACATTCCAAAGCCAGCCATGTCACTATCGATGTTGAAATTGACGCCAATAGCCTGACGATGAAAATAACGGATAACGGC
This sequence comes from uncultured Methylobacter sp., assembly GCA_964547705.1. Classification (GTDB taxonomy): domain Bacteria; phylum Pseudomonadota; class Gammaproteobacteria; order Methylococcales; family Methylomonadaceae; genus Methylobacter_A. The sequence continues at coordinate 3,593 of CAZJOY010000075.1, forward strand.
TGCGGCATGACGAAATCGCAAATGCATAAAACCGGTAAATACGGCATTCTGGGCATGCATGAGCGCGCCCGCCATTTCGGCGGAGAAGTTTCAATTACCAGTGATCCGGGAAAAGGAACCACGCTTAAATTAAATATGCATTTAACATCAAACGGAAGCGGCAACTGTCATGATTAAAGTGTTAATCGTCGATGATCACGCCATCGTCAGGCAAGGGCTGAAACAGATTCTGGCCGATATTCCGGATATGGAAATATTTGGCGAAGCGGCTTCCGGCGATGAGGCTTTGAAGTTTATCCGTAGCGAGGGTTGGGGAATCATGTTGCTTGATATTGCGATGCCTGGTAAAAATGTGATGGAATTGATCAAGCTGGCGAAACATCAATCCCCTCACCTACCTATACTGATCCTGAGCATGTACCCTGAGGATCAATATGCGATTCGGATGTTACGCGCCGGTGCGGACGGCTACCTGACCAAAGAGAGCGCGCCCGAGCAATTGGTCGCTGCAATTCGCAAGGTGGCTCAAGGAGGGAAATATATCAGCCCGTCGATGACTGAAAAACTGATCGCCGAATTAAATCCTAACCAGGAAATACCGTTACATACCAAGCTGACGGACCGGGAGTTCCAGGTTTTTAGCGGCATTTGTGCCGGCAAAAGCATTACCGATCTTGCCCAGCAGATGGCGCTCAGCGTCAAAACAATCAGTACCTATCGAACACGGCTCATGAAAAAAATGAACATGTCCAAAAACGCCGAAATTATCCATTACGCGTTCAAAAATGATTTGTTGGATTGATCGCGGTCCAGGCAATAGCCTTACATGACGTAGGAATTATCCTACATAACATCTACTCAGAGTCTTATGAATTTGATAGCGCTTGGCTGATTACTGCCGGCCATTGTTTGAGCAATAATGCGCTACCTAAATAATAAGATAAGCGCCCATAGAAGCGTTTATTAATGCTCGATCAAGATAGCATGGCAGTGTTACTGCGTAATGACATCGCGAATAGACACCTTCAATAGCGCTCATTTTAAAGCTGATTATAAATTTGTTTTAAAATGTGGCCATATTCGCTAATTACCGTTAATACCGCCTTGCTACATCAGAGCCAATAATAAAACGAATGTTTCAGTTCGTGAGGAGGAGTTTTAATGAGAGTCAATATGCCGGTAACGAATCGAGAAGCCCCGATGAAAAAAGGGGCTTTATTAATTACACGAACCGATTTGAAGGGCGTCATCACTTACGTCAACGAGGAATTTATCGCTGTCAGTGGCTATAGCCGTGATGAGCTGATCGGTGCTGAGCATAATATTGTCCGCCATCCGGACATGCCGGCGGCCGCTTTTGAAGATTTATGGATGACGTTAAAAGCGCTACGGCCTTGGAATGGCCTGGTCAAAAACCGGACCAAATCCGGCGATTATTACTGGGTAGAAGCGAATGCAATGCCGGTTTTTAAGAACGGCAAAGTACATGAATACCTGTCGGTCCGGCGCGCGCCAAGCCGGGAAAAGATTGAACAAGCCGAAGCGCTATACCAAAAGATCAATGCCAAGCAGGCCACGCTCAGGCCAACCGGTTTAGCGGCATGGGTTAAAGCCGTCAAGGAGATGAGCATCAGGAAGAAAATGGCCGTAGCGCTAGCTATCTTGTTGGTGCCGATCATCTATTTGATGGTGCAGCTGTTTCTGGCGCAGGATTATGGCCTGCTGGCCGGAGTGGCCGCCGCCGTAATGGCCGCCTCGGCAATCGGCTTTTATGCGCTCGAAACCTACATCAGCTTGTTGAATAAAAGCATCGGCATTTTTTATCGCCTGGCCGAGAAGCGTTTCGGCAACGTCCAGGATTTAACCCGGAATGACCTGATCGGTTATTTCCAACGTGGTTTGTATTCGATGGAAGTGAATTTGAGTTTGGACCTGGCGCAAGCACGGGACGAAGCCGCTAAAGCGATGCGCATCAACCAAGCGTTGGATAATGTTCAATCCGGCGTGATGGTCGCCAATAACCAGCTGGAAATTATCTATACCAACCAAAGTGTTGAGCAGATGTTCAAGAACGCCGAACAGGATTTCCGCAAGCAGTTGCCGCATTTCGATGCCAACCGGCTGATCGGCGCCAGTATCGACAGTTTCCACAAAGATCCGGCCCATCAACGCCGACTGTTGGCAAACCTGAAAGAAGCCTACAGTTCAGAGATGGTGATCGGCGGCCAACATGTGAAGGTGATAGCCAGCCCGGTCATTAACAATGACGGGGAACAAATCGGTTTTGTCGCCGAATGGCAGAACCGGACCCAGGATATACGAATCGAACAGGAAATTGGCCAATTAGTGCAGGATGTAAAAGCCGGGGACCTGGGCAGCCGCATTAACATGAGCGACAAACACGGCTTTGCCCGGATGCTGTCGTCCGGCATCAATGAATTAACGGATGTGATTGAAAGCGCTTTTAAGGATATCAACCAGGTCATGGAAAGCATGGCCGAAGGCGACCTGACCCGTTCGATTAACAATGATTACCAGGGCGTTTATGCCGAGTGCAAAAACAACATCAACGGCACCCTGACCAACCTGAGCAACTTTATTGTCCAGATCCGCGATGCGGCCGACTTTATCGACAGCTCCTCTCAGGAAATGGCCAGCGGCAATAACAACCTGTCCAGCCGTGCAGAACAGCAAGCCGCCAGCCTCGAGCAAACCGCGGCCAGTATGCAGCAACTGGCCAGCACGGTCAGGAACAATGCCGACAACACCCAACAAGCCAACCATGTGGTCAATGCCACCCGGCAATTAGCGCAAAAAGGCGGCGAGATCGTGAAGTCGGCCATCATAGCAATGCAGGACATCAACGACAGCAGCAATGAAATTGCCGAGATTATCGGCGTCATCGATGAAATCGCCTTCCAGACCAACCTGCTGGCCTTGAACGCCTCCGTCGAAGCGGCCCGTGCCGGCGAACAGGGCCGCGGTTTTTCAGTGGTGGCGACCGAAGTGCGCAACCTCGCGCAACGTAGCGCCAATGCCGCCAAGCAAAGCAATGAGCTGATCCAGAACAGCGTGCAAAAAGTGCGGGCTGGCACCGCTTTCGTCAACGAGACCGGGCAGGCGCTGACCGAAATCGTCAATAGCGTGGCCCAAGTCGAGAAACTGGTGGCCCAGATTGCCAACGCCAGCGCCGAGCAGACGGCCGGGATTGACCAAGTCAACCAGGCGGTGGCGCAAATGGACGACATCACCCAGCAAAATGCGGCGTTGGCCGAGCAAGCCGCCGCCGGCAGTATCGCGATGAGCCAGCAATCGACGACGATGACCCAGTTGCTCGGGTTCTTTAAGGCCGGTTCGAAAAAGGTCCCTGCACCGGCTAAAAGCGCCGAGCGCGTTAAAGCACCCGCCGCAGCTAAGACCATGCCGCCAAAGCGTGCAGAAGCGACTGTTTCTGCCTATCACGATGATGGCGAATGGGAAGAGTTTTAAACGGTCCTTTATCAAATTAACACTGACATCAAACCGAACCGGGTCAGATGATAGTTCGGTGCTTTGAAAATTAAGAAACTCGGTGATCGATATTTTTTAAAGCACCTGCTATCAAACAGTTATCGTTTTCTTGTTTATGCTTGTTTTCTTGAACAAGTGAGTAAGGATATGGTCGGTAATAACTTACCGATATAGATTAGGTGAATTTTTTTCGTTCGCCCTGAGCTTGTCGAAGGGTGAGCGGAAAAATTTCGTCCCACTGCGTTAAACCGATTATGCTTCGACAGGCTCAGCACGAACGGCTTGATGATCGGAAACAGTGATTTCGGGAAGTTATTTTAACCAAATCCTAAAACGGATACTCGCGTAGTCTATTGTTCCTCTTCCGGTTACAGTCCGGGTTAGACATCAAAATTAAACTCTCCACCACATCAATTCCATTATTCTCCTGAATCGAAGAACGTCAGCAGCCTCTAAAAATGTCTTCAACAAAAACTGAAACTATTTGTTGAAGATAACGATCGCATCCAGAGGGTTCCGTTCTTATTTACCCGCCAACTAAAGTATATATTGCATATTTATCAATAACGTAGATACCACACCTCGTCTCTGAATCATACGCGGAAATATTCATGTCATCATGAAGAAATATCCCCGTAATAAAAGCCCTCTATGCTGCTGATAACCTTTACATGTATAGGGGCTCTATCAGATGCAAGATCTACGCAAAGAAATACTCAATATCCTTGACGGCAAGCTGTTAACGCCGCATTTTCAACCCATTATTTCGTTAACTCAAAAGAAAATCATGGGCTACGAAGCGCTAATCCGCGGCCCATCCGATAGCCCGTTGCATAGTCCGTTTAACTTATTTACTACGGCCGAACAATTTAATTTAAGCACCCGGCTGGAATTCCTCTGCCGGGAGATAACCATACAACGCTATGCCGATCTGGACATCAAGGAAAAGCTATTTATTAACGCCAGCCCTTTGGTATTGCTGCAACCGGAATTTAAAAAAGGCGAAACGCTCAGATTGCTAGACCGATATGGCGTTAACCCGCGCTCCGTCATTATTGAACTAACCGAACACAAGCCCGCCGATAACTATGAAATCATGCGTGCCTCGGCCAAACATTACCGCAGCATGGGCTTTGAGATTGCCCTTGACGACTTGGGCGCCGGTTACTCCGGATTAAGGCTCTGGGCGGAATTACTGCCTGAATATGTAAAAATAGACAAACACTTCATCCACGGTCTCCATGATGACACGGTCAAACTTAACTTTGTCCGTTCAATTCAAAGTATGGCTGTCTCCCTCAATTGCAGCGTCATTGCCGAAGGCATTGAAACAGAAGACGAATTTAAGGCCATCGAAAAAATCGGCATTGCTCATGCCCAAGGTTTCTACTTCGCCAGGCCGACGATTATTCCCCTGGAGAAAATCGATAATACCGTATTTCCTATCGAGCACATCAAGGACCATAAATTATCCCCGTTTAATAACGCCACCACAGCCGTTCATATCATCAGAAACATCACGCCTATTTCAGCAAAAACAACGATCAGCGATGTGATGAACCTGTTTCATCACAACGGCGAACTGACCATCTTGCCGTTGGTTGACGATAATATCGCGTCAGGCATTATTTTTCGCGATAAGTTTCTTACCAAACTATTCTCAAGCCGCTACGGCATTGACTTACACGGCAAAAACCCGATAAAAACATTTGTCGAGAATACCCCGTTATGTATCGATAAAAACATGCCGATTGATTTAGTCAGTAAACAATTGACCTCATTAATGACAAACGACCCGGCTTTTGTCATTACCAACAACGGGAAATATATGGGTGTAGGCACATTATTGGATTTACTTGCCGAATTTACCCGCCAACAAATCGATAATGCCAAGCATGCCAATCCCCTTACCTTATTGCCGGGCAGCGTTCCTATCAACAATCGGGTCAATCAATTACTGGCCGAAGGAGTAAACTTTAGCTTCGGCTATTTCGATCTTGATAACTTCAAACCCTTTAATGATGTTTACGGCTACAGTGCGGGCGACGATATTATTAAAGCCGTCGCCAACTCACTGACTCAACACATTCCTACAGAGAGCGGCGTGATTGGCCATATAGGCGGCGATGACTTTATTGTCATTTTCACCTGCCATGACTGGCTAATGCGCTGCGAAAACATACTGGAAGCCTTTAAAAACACCGTCCCAGCCTATTACACCGAAAAAGATATAAAAGCCGGCGGTATACATACTGAGAACAGAGCAGGAGAAAAGTGCTTCTTCCCGTTGGTCAGTCTGTCCATCGGCTTGGTCGATCCAACATCAACCGGTCAATGTCAATCGCATGTCGATATAGCAGACTTGGCCTCTGAAGCAAAAAAAATGGCAAAAAAGATACCAGGAAACAGTTTGTTTATTAACCAGCGAATGACAACAAAAAATACCGACAGTCTTCAATCCGCCATGCATAAATCAGCAATCAAATTGCATGTTGTTAACTAAGCGTGAATTTAAATATCTATAGAGGTTAAAAATGTTTAAATATATCAGCTTCAAAGCCCGCATATTGCTCGGATTTCTCAGCGTTATCAGCCTGATGACGGTCATTTCCGCATCAAGTTTGATCAACTTGTCCAATACGGAACGCGACCTTACCGAAATAAACAATACCCTGCTGCCCAATGCCTTGCTAATGGGGCAAATGGCGCGCGATATTGTGCTGGTACACCAGTTTCTATCCGACGTTTCGGCCTCTCATTCTCCAGCGGGTTATGCCGATGCGGAAAAATCCACCCAGGATTTCAAACAAGGCTTGCTACAGTTCCGCCAACATATTGTCGGCAATACTGCAAAGCTAAAAGAAGTCGACATTCTTGAGGCGAACTTCGATTTGTTCTATCAAGACGGCAAACGCATGGCCTCGGCTTATACGTCCGAAGGACTGGAAGCCGGCAACGCGGTGATGCAAGACTTCGATCACGAGTCGTACAAATTGTCCTCGCAAATGATCAAACTCAGGAATGCCGAAGTCAATGCCGCCAAAGCTCACGTTAACAATATCACCGAAACCACACACCAGGTGTCTGCAGTGTTATGGGCCATGTCCCTAACCATTATCACGCTGGCGTTGGCTATCGCTTTCTTCCTGACCCGCCATCTCAGCAAACAGATCGGCATTGATCCCTTGTATGCAAAAGGCATCGCCAAGGAAATTGCCGCGGGCGATTTATCGCGGACCATCCATCTGGATGAAGGCGACAAAGACAGCCTGTTGCATGCAATAAAAAACATGCAGCAAAAACTACTGGCCCGAAGAACCGCAGAGCATAAAGCCGCTGAAGAAATCCTGCGGATCAAAATGGCCCTGGATAACGCCAGTATAGGCATCATGCTTGCCGACAATGAACGCAACATCATCTACGTCAACAAATCGGTGGTTAACGCGCTCAGTAAAATAGAGGTTGAAATTCGCAGGCAAATCCCCTCTTTCTCGGCAAATAACCTGCTTGGCAGCAGTATGGATAGTTTCTACCGGGACCCGGAACAGCGGGCGGCTGTGCTTGCCGCCTTAACCGGAACCCAAAGCGAAGACTTAGAGTTGGGTGGCCGCACGATGACTATCGTAGCCAACCCGGTCATCGACCAGCAAAACAAACGTATCGGCACAGTCACCGAATGGCATGATCGCACCGCAGAGGTCGTGGTGGAAAAAGAAGTATCCACTATCGTGGTTGCAGCCAGCGTCGGCGATTTTAGCAAGCGTTTCGACTTGCACGGCAAAGCAGGCTTTCTCCGAGAGCTGGGTGAAGGCCTGAACCAAATGTTGTACACCTGCGAGACAGGCATTAACGATGTGGTGCGAATATTAGGCGCCCTGTCCTGTGGCGACCTGACCGAAACAATCAGCAATGACTATCAAGGCACCTTCCGACAACTGAAGGACAATGCCAACACAACGGTAGAAAAACTCGAACAGATTATTCACCAAATTAAAGACGCCAGCGATCAAATCAACTCAGGAGCAAAAGAAATTACCGCAGGTAATAACGATTTGTCCTATCGCACTGAACTGCAAGCCGCCAGCCTGCAGCAAACTGCGGCCAGAATCGAAGAACTTACCTTGACCGTACAAGCCAATAGCGAAAATGCCAAACAGGCTAACCAGTTGACGATTAACGCAGCCGAAATAGCAAACCAAGGCGGCGTGGCGGTCGACCAAGTTGTTGCCACCATGAACGATATAAAAGAATCTTCACAAGAGATCGAGGAGATCGTTTCGGTAATAGACGATATTGCGTTCCAAACCAATATCCTGGCTTTCAACGCTGCAATCGAAGCGACCCACGCCGGCTTGCATGGACAAGGCTTTGCCGTTGTTGCCGGCGAAGTGCGCCATCTGGCGCAGCGCGCTTCCGTATCGGCCGAAAAAATCAAAAAACTCATTGAAAGCTCGGTAAGAAAGATCGATAGCGGCAGCAAATTGGCTAGCCAAGCCGGCTTTACGATGCAAGAGATACTCGGCTCAATCCGAAGCGTCACCGACATGATGTCGGAAATAGCCGCCGCCTCTGTTGAACAAAGCGCCGGTATCGAGCAGGTTAATCAGGCCATCGGCCAAATAGATGAAGTGACTCAACAAAACGCCGTGTTGGTAGAGCAAGCCGCCGCTACTGCCGCACTACTGGAAGAACAGGCACAAAATATGGCCGTTACAGTCAGTGGTTTTAAAGTAAGTAGCCAAGCGGTCCTCAACAATGAACCTGATGTTTTCGAAGAGATTGTTGAGGCGCAGCCCGAGTTTTACCAGCCGCCTGTTGTTTCTGAACATCGAGATCTTGCTATCTGGGAGGCTATAAAAACTACCGGTAGTAACGCCCTTTATTCTCTTGAAAATGCCGCATCGGCCAAATCAAAACCTCAACAACTGGCTTTTGCTCATGGCGATTGGTCTGAGTTTTGAAAATCGAATTTTACTTGGGCATTTTAAATGCTTAGGCAGAAGCCTTGCTTATACCCAAAGGGCATAAGTTTCGTTTGAGCAGGCACGCTGCTCAACTCAGCTTTAAATGAAATTAATTAGTCACTCAATCTGAAAACAGCTCATGAAAATCAATATGCACGTAACCGATGTAGAACATATTCTTACTGACAGTGATTCTATTGTTTCTAATACCGACCTGAAAGGCGTCATCACATACGTTAACGATGATTTTATTCGTATCAGCGGATATTCCAGGGAAGAACTGATTGGCGCCTCGCATAATATAGTACGCCACCCTGACATGCCGCCCGAAGCCTTTGAGGATTTATGGCGATCAATTAAAGCCGGACGCCCTTGGACAGGGGTAGTCAAGAACTGCTGCAAAAACGGCGACTTTTACTGGGTATTGGCCAATGCCACGCCTATTCTTAAAAATAACGAGCTGGTCGGTTATATGTCGGTTCGCAGCAAACCGGACCGTGACCAAATCAAAGCGGCTGATGCCGCTTATCGGTTATTCCGCGAAGGCAAGGCAGGTAAGCTGAAAATACAGGACGGCAAAGTCGTTAAGCCCTCTCTTTTAAGTCAATTACTTTTCAAGGATTTCACTATCAAATCCCGTCTGATGGCGATTATCGGTTTGTTGTCGGCGTTGCTGATGGTTACCGGCGGCATCGGATTGCTCGGCATGAGCAAGGCCAAAGAAGGCTTGCGCACTGTCTATGAGGATCGCACCCTGCCTATCAGCCAAATTTCCGCGATTCAGAAGTTGCTGCTGACTAACCGGCTAAACATGACTGCCAGCCTGAATAGCCCGGCACCTGAAACGGTCTTAAAAAACATCACCGAAGTTGAGCAGAACATCGACAAAATCACCCGGCTTTGGCATGACTATATGTCCACGCAATTAACCGATGTTGAAAAAGTGCTGGCAGAGCAATTTGCCGAAAACAGGAAGTATTTCGTGGCAGATGGATTAAAACCGGCCATTGCCGCTTTCCGAGCCAATGACTTTTCCGAAGCCAAGCTTATCGTAGACAAAATAAATCGTCTTTACCTCCCGGTCGGTGACAGCATTCAGCAGTTGATGCAATTACAGCTTGATGTAGCCAAGCAGGAGTATGATGCAGCTCAGTCACGTCATGAATTGATTCGTAACATTTCGATTGGCTTGATCGCGGCGGGCATCGCCCTGGTTTTATGGTTGGGTTCGGTGTTGATTCGCATCATCATCCGTCCGCTTGAAACTTCGATCGCCCACTTCGGCCAAATAGCCCAAGGCAATTACAGCGGCGTCATTGAGATAGAACGGCGCAATGAAGTCGGCAAAGTGATGGAAGCGATTAAAACGATGCAAACCCGGCTCGGCTTTGATGTCGTCGAAAGCCAGCGTATCGCGAATGAAAGCCTGCGCGTCAAGATTGCGCTCGATAACGTCAGCACTGGCGTCATGATTGCCGACAACGACGGTAAAATCATTTATGTCAACAAATCGGTCACCGAGATGCTCAGCAAGGCTGAGGAGAATATCCGTAAGGATTTGCCGGGCTTCTCGGCAAACAACTTGCTCGGCAGTAACATTGACGATTTCCATAAAAATCCTGCGCATCAATCACAATTACTCGGCTCCTTAAACGGCATTCATACTGCCGGCATGATTCTGGGCGACCGCTCCATGGTGGTAACGGCCAGTCCGGTCATCAATGAACAAGGGCAGCGTCTGGGTTCGGTAGCCGAATGGCAGGATCGCACCTCCGAAGCTGCTGTAGAAAAGGAGGTGTCTACCGTTGTAGCCGCCGCTATTATGGGCGACTTTAGCAAGCGTTTTGATTTACACGGTAAAGAAGGCTTCTTACGCGAGTTGGGCGAAAGCTTGAACCAGCTCTTGCATACCAGCGAGACCAGCCTCAACGAGGTGGTGCGCGTACTCGACGCCCTATCCCGCGGCGATTTGACCGAAACCATAACCAATGACTATCAAGGCATTTTTGGACAGCTCAAGGACGATTCCAATATCACCGTAGAAAAACTCAGGGAAATTATTAACCAAATTAGGGAAGCCACTGATTCGATTAATACCGGAGCCAAAGAAATTGCTTCCGGCAACAATGACTTGTCGTACCGCACGGAACAGCAAGCCGCCAGCCTGCAACAAACCGCCGCCAGCATGCAAGAGCTGACTTCCACGGTGCAACATAATACCGATAACGCCAAACAAACTAACCAGCTTGTAATTAACTCTGTAGAAATAGCGAATCAAGGCGGCGTGGCTGTCGATCAAGTTGTCACTACCATGAATGCGATCAAAGCATCTTCGCAAAAAATCGAGGAGATCGTCTCAGTGATAGACGACATCGCCTTTCAAACCAACATCCTGGCGTTTAACGCCTCAGTACAAGCGGCCCATGCCGGCATGCATGGACAAGGCTTTGCCGTTGTCGCCAGCGAGGTGCGGGACCTTGCTCAGCGTACAGCCGCATCCGCCGAACAGATCAAAGGCTTGGTTGAAGACTCGGTTAAAAAGATAGAAGGCGGCAGTAAGTTGGCCTCGCAAGCCGGCTCCACAATGAAGGAAATTCTTAGCGCCATCCATGGTGTCACCGGCATGATGTCGGAAATAACCAACGCCTCGGTTGAACAAAACGCCGGTATCGGGCAAATCAATCTGGCGATCACTCAAATGGATGATATGACCCAACAAAATGCCGCACTGGTCGAACAAGCTGCTGCCGCTGCCGAATCCCTCGAAGAACAAGTACAGAATTTAGCTATCACGGTCAGCGGTTTCAAAGTAGATAAGAAACCAGGCAATCGCAACACCCTTTATGCGCAGGACAATACCGAAACGGCGCTTCCTGAATTTCCACACACTCACCACCATCGGGGCTATAGAGAACATATCATCTGGGATACCAGAAGAACAAATAGCAGCCATGCTATTCACAACCATGAAAATACTTCAGCAAAATCTCAAATGCTGGCTGTCGCTAATGGCGATTGGGAGGAATTTTAAAATGAAAACTTGTTATGCCACACAAACTACCGACAATAACCCCATTAACCACGAAAAAGTTATGCCTAAAAAGCTGAAGAAAACAGTAGCCCACACCAAGAAAGATCAACACAACTTGCACAAAAATAAAATTGAAGCGTTGCAGGCATTGCAATACAGCATCGGTAAACTTCATGTTTTTAGTACGCAACTGACTTGCCTGATCGATTCCATTCCGGATACCGTCCTGCTGAAGAATAAGGAAGGGCGCAAGTTGATCACCGATAAAATGACCAAAAGCCTTTTTAAACAGCACGACCTTAATTGGTACGGTAAAACCAATATATCGCTAGCCATGGCGCTACAGAAGATGAATAGCGACCATGATGAAGAGATGTCGCTGGAATCGGAGCTAAATCTTGCATTGGAAAAGCGGCAACTGAAGCTTTATTACCAGATACAGGTAGATAAGAATCGCCAAATGCTTGGCGCAGAAGTGCTGTTGCGTTGGGATCATCCGAAATTCGGACTGGTTGCTCCCGATCAGTTCATCCCGATAGCCGAACAAACCGGCCTGATTTTGCCCATCGGCATATGGGTATTAAAAACCGCGTGTAAACAACTAAAACGGTGGCAAAACGATCCGCTTAAGAAAGATTTATCGATCTCCGTCAACATCAGTTCCAGCCAATTCAGTCATCCGGAATTTATTGAACAATTGCGCCATATTCTGAAAAAGAGCGGCATTAACCCTGCCCTGCTTAAACTGGAATTGACAGAAAGCCTGATGTTGCACGACATCACCAGCACCATCGAAAAAATGGAGCAACTCAAATCGCTCGGTATCGGGTTTGCAATGGATAACTTCGGCACAGGCTATTCTTCATTGAGTCACCTGAAAAAACTTCCTATCGATCAGCTAAAAATCGATCAGTTCCTGATGCGCGACATTGTCATTGATAACGCCGATGCACTGATCGTAAAAACCATCATCGACATGACCAAAAATTTGGGAATCAATGTGATTTCAGGAGGAGTGGAAACAGAACAACAATTTAACTGCTTGAAAGACTTCGAATGCTCCGCCTATCAAGGCTTCCTGTTCGGCAAACCGATGCCTTTAAGCGAGTTTGAAAGACTGATTAATCAAGCCTCACAGAGCGGCCAATCAATAGAAGTAGCCGTAGTATAAAGCTCGTCAATTGCTAACGATGAGCGTCTTTCTCGTTCCGCTCACCGGGTGGAACGTGAAGAATCGTAAATTTATTTCAGGATTAAATAATGCCCAGCAACAAATTTGTTATCAGCAAGCCCAAACCATCGATCACCAAACTCCCTGAACAGGGCAGGAAAAAATCGGATTTTATCGATGACTTTAAACAATACTATGTTCATCTATTGGGCAGGGATGAAAACTGCCGCTCGCCTTATTACGCAGGAGAAGCTTTATCGCAGTCAATTCGCGACCGCTTGATGGAGCGTTGGAAAAACACCCATCACACTTACAAAAGCAATGATTGTCGGCGCGGCTATTATCTGTCGATGGAATTTCTTATGGGGCGGAGTTTGAGCAATGCGA
>CAZJOY010000076.1:0-16645 GCA_964547705.1 uncultured Methylobacter sp.
AGTCTGGCAATGGAAGGAAGAATCAGGCGGCACGATTACCCGTCAATTACGGCGCATGGGCTCTTCGCTGGACTGGAACCGGGAACGCTTCACGATGGATGAGGGCATGTCCGATGCGGTGCAGGAGGTATTTATACGCTTGTACGAGGAAGGCCTGATTTATCGCGGCAAGCGCCTGGTTAACTGGGACCCGGTTTTGCACACGGCTGTTTCCGACCTGGAAGTGTTATCGGAAGAAGAAAACGGCTCGATGTGGCATTTGCGTTATCCGCTATCCAATGGCACGGGACATCTGATTGTCGCGACGACACGTCCTGAAACGATGCTTGGCGATGCCGCGGTAGCGATTCATCCTAGCGATGAGCGTTATAAACATCTGCTCGGTGAGTTCGTCGAACTGCCTCTAACCGGCCGCCGTATCCCGATTATTGCCGATGAATATGTCGATCCTGAATTCGGCACCGGCTGCGTCAAAATCACTCCGGCCCATGATTTTAACGATTACGAAGTCTGGACGCGTCATCGCCATAATTCCGTTATTCAGGACTTACCGCATGGCGGCTTGATTAATCTATTTACCGTTGACGCGGCAATACGCGACAACGATGACAAAGAAAGCGGCCTGATTCCCGCCAAATACTGCGGCCTGGACCGCTTCGAAGCCCGCAAGCAGATCGTCGCCGATCTTGACGCAGCCGGCTTATTGGAAAAAATCGCCGACCACAAATTAATGGTGCCGCGTGGCGATCGCACCAACAGCGTTATCGAACCGTTATTAACCGACCAGTGGTATGTCAAGGTCGCGCCATTGGCGGAACCTGCGATTGCCGCGGTTGAAAACGGCGACATCAAGTTTGTACCGGACAATTGGAAAAACACCTATTTTGAATGGATGCGTAATATTCAAGACTGGTGCATATCGCGGCAAATCTGGTGGGGCCACCGCATCCCGGCCTGGTACGACGACAAAGACAACACCTACGTCGGCCGCTCCGAACAGGAAATCCGCGCCCAACACAACCTGCCTGCCGACTATGCGCTTAGACAGGATGAAGATGTACTGGACACCTGGTTTTCATCTGCATTGTGGCCTTTCTCGACGCTGGGCTGGCCGGAAAATACCGAAGAACTGGCGAAGCACTACCCGACCAGCGTACTGGTGACCGGTTTTGACATCATTTTCTTCTGGGTCGCGCGGATGATTATGATGGGATTGAAATTTCAAGGCGCAGTACCGTTTAAAGAAGTCTACATCCACGGCCTGGTACGTGATGCCGAAGGGCAAAAGATGTCCAAATCCAAAGGCAACGTGCTCGACCCGATTGACATCATCGACGGCATCGAACTGGATGCGTTGGTGGAAAAACGCACTTCCGGCATGATGCAACCGCATTTGGCAAAAAAAATCGCACAGGATACCCGTAAGCACTTCCCTGACGGCATCCAGTCTTACGGTACGGATGCGTTGCGTTTTACCTTTGCTTCGTTAGCCTCCACCGGCCGGGATATTCGCTTTGACCTTGCCCGCACCGAAGGCTATCGCAATTTCTGCAACAAACTCTGGAATGCCGCGCGTTTCGTGCTGATGAATACTGAGGAGCATGATAATGGCCTATCTGGGGCGCATTGTGAATACACGCAAGTGGATCGCTGGATTACCTCGCGCCTGCATCAGGTCACAGCCTTAACCTCCAACGCTATCGAAAATTACCGTTTTGACCTCGCGGCCCAAGCCATTTATGAGTTCACCTGGAATGAATACTGCGATTGGTACCTGGAGCTGTCAAAAATATCCCTACAATCTAACGATCCGGCGCTGCAACGAGGCACCCGTAAAACCTTGCTGACGGTTTTGGAGTCTATTCTGCGTTTGGCGCATCCGATCATGCCGTTTATCACCGAAGAAATCTGGCAACGGGTTGCGCCTTTGGCTGGTGTTGATGGCGAGACTATCATGTTGCAGCCCTATCCAATTGCCGATGAAACGAAAATCGACACTAACGCGATCATCGAAACCAATTGGGTCATGAACTTTATTCTGGGCGTACGCCGTATTCGCGGCGAAATGAATATTGCTCCAAGCAAACCGCTGCCGATATTTTTGCAAAACGGCTCTCTCGCTGATCAAAAATGCTTAAACAACAACGGAATTTATTTGCAAAAACTAGGCAGGCTGAATTCCATTACCTGGTTAAGACCTGATGAAAGCACGCCGGAATCGGCAATTGCTTTGGTCGGCGAGATGAAAATCCTGATTCCAATGGCAGGTTTGATCGATAAAGAAGCAGAGCTGACACGCCTGGAAAAGGAAATTCAAAAAATCAATAACGACCTGCCCAGAGTCGAAGGTAAGTTAAATAATCCCGCTTTTGTCGATAAAGCGCCGCCGGAAGTTATCGATAAAGAAAAAGCCAAATTGGCCGATTTGCGTTCGATGCTGAACAATCTTGAAGAGCAACAGCGCAAGATACAGGCCTTATAATATAAAGGCAGACGAAAGGCGAAGGGCTAGGGGCAAACGTGTGCGTCTCCTTTAGCCTTTAGCCTTTAGCCTTTAGCCTTTAGCCTTTAGCCTTTAGCCTTGTACCTTGTACCTTTTTAATCTATATTTATTTAAACAACTGACAAAGTAATCATCCCATGAATACCGCATCGACAGATTTACAATTTAGTGGCCTTACACGATGCTTGATCGAGAAAGGATTGCTAACTGAGAGCGATGCGCAAATTCATAGCCAGGAAGCCCAAAAAAACCAAGTCCCGCTAATACGTTATCTTGTTACCCACAAGCTTATTGATAGCAAGGAGTTAGCCTCTCAAGCTTCGCAAGAGTTCGGCATTCCTTTTTTTGACCTTAATGCTATTGACTGCCGAAGGCTCCCGATTAATCTGGTCGGCGAAAAGCTCATCCAGAAATACCATGTGCTGCCGCTTCTAAGCCGGGGCAAAACACTGTTTGTCGCGATATCCGATCCGACCAACTTTCACGCGTTGGATGACATCAAGTTTCACAGCCGTCTTAATCCCGAAGCCATATTGGTTGAAGAAGACAAGCTTATTAAAGCTATTGAGGTCGCTCTAGAAGCCGCCGATACATCAATGGGTAGTATGCTGGATGAGGACCTGGAAAATCTGGACATTACCGGGGGCGAAGAAGATACAAATAAAGTCGAAGTTAACTCAGACATTGATGATGCGCCCATTGTTCGTTATGTAAACAAAATACTGCTGGACTCGATAAAGCAGGGTGTATCCGATATACACATGGAGCCTTACGAAAAAACTTTCCGTATCCGCTATAGATCGGACGGCATACTTCGTCAGGTTGCCTCGCCTCCTCCCAGTATCGCCAACAGGCTCGTCTCCCGTCTTAAGGTCATGTCTAAAATGGACATTGCCGAACGCCGGGTTCCTCAAGACGGCCGTATCAAAATGACCTTATCCAAAAATCGCGCGATTGATTTCCGGGTAAATACCTGCCCTACCCTGTTCGGCGAAAAAGTTGTATTGCGTATTTTGGACCCTACCAGCGCTCAATTGGGCATCGAAAAACTGGGTTTTGAGCCGGAACAACAACGGGTTTTTCTGGAAGCCATTAACAAACCTTACGGTTTAGTGCTGGTAACAGGGCCAACGGGTAGCGGTAAAACGGTTTCACTTTATACCGGATTAAATATCCTCAATACAATGGAACGCAACATTTCTACTGCCGAAGATCCGGTGGAAATTACCGTGGAGGGCATCAACCAGGTCAATATGAACCCTAAAGCGGGGCTGACCTTTGCCAGTGCTTTGCGCGCTTTTTTACGGCAAGATCCGGACATTATCATGGTGGGTGAGATTCGTGACCTGGAAACGGCCGAAATCGCCGTAAAAGCCGCACAAACAGGACACTTGGTGTTATCAACCCTGCACACAAACGATGCGCCGCAAACCTTAAACCGGCTCTTGCAAATGGGCATCCCCCCATTCAACATTGTCTCAGCAGTCAATTTAATTATGGCGCAACGTTTAGGCCGGCGGCTTTGTGAACACTGCAAAGTCCCTGCTGAGCTTCCGGATAAAGTCCTTCTAGCCGCGGGTTTTAAACCAGAAGAGTTGCGCGACCTGAAAATATTCAGCGCAGTAGGCTGTGAGCATTGCACCAATGGCTATAAAGGCCGGGTCGGTGTTTATCAAGTTCTGACGCTTACTGACAAAATGCGTACTCTTATACTGAACGGAGGCAATACCGATCAGCTCGCGGAATGCGCCTTAGCCGAAGGTTTTAACGATTTGCGTAGATCGGGCTTAAATAAAGTACGCATGGGCATAACCAGCCTGGAAGAAATTGATCGAATCACCAAGGAATAAACATGGCAGACCAAGCTGAACAAATCGATTTCGTCTGGGCAGGAACCGATAAAAATAAAAAGAAAGCCGGAGGAATAATCTCCGCAAAGAGCGAAACCATTGCAAAGACTGAGCTAAGGCGGCAGGGATACCGCGTAATTAAATTCAAGAAAAAACCCAAACCTCTATTCACCCAGAAAGTTCAAGCTATCACCCCGGCTGATATCGCCGTTTTTACCAGACAATTAGCCACCATGCTCAAAGCGGGCGTGCCACTGGTCCAGTCATTCGATATTGTCGGCAAAGGTCACGACAATCCAAGCATGGAAGCTCTGCTAATGGGTATCAAAACCGATATTGAAGGCGGTGATACCTTAGCCCAAGCACTTAAAAAAAGACCGCTATATTTTGATGAATTAACTTGTAACTTGGTTGACGCAGGTGAACAGGCAGGGGTACTGGAAACACTGCTGGATAAGATCGCCACTTATAAAGAGAAAACCGAGTCGATGAAGAAAAAGATCAAAAAGGCTCTGACCTATCCGATCGCAGTTGTTGTAGTTGCTTTTATTGTCACCACTATCCTGCTGATTTTTGTGGTTCCGGTCTTTTCAGACATGTTTAAAAGTTTTGGTGCTGATCTACCTGCATTCACTAAAATGGTTGTTGCCATGTCCGAATGGATGCAGGCATGGTGGTATATTGTTGTTGGCATTGTTGTCGGTACTGTTTACACATTTGGCTATTTTAAAAAACGCTCAAGGGAATTCAATCATTTCCTTGATAAGGCTTTGTTAAAAGTCCCGGTAGTCGGCATGATTTTACATAAATCTGCAATCGCACGGTTTGCCAGAACATTAGCGACCATGTCAGCAGCCGGAGTACCCTTAGTAGAAGCCTTAGAATCGGTTGCCGGCGCCTGCGGCAATATTATTTATAGTAAAGCCGTTTTGAAAATGCGCGATGAAGTCTCGACCGGGCAGCGGCTTCAATTCGCGATGCAGCAGGCAGATCTCTGGCCAAACATGGTAATACAGATGGTCGCTATCGGCGAAGAATCAGGCTCTATGGACTCGATGCTGCTAAAAGTTGCCGATTTTTTT
Source organism: uncultured Methylobacter sp. (assembly GCA_964547705.1). Lineage (GTDB taxonomy): Bacteria > Pseudomonadota > Gammaproteobacteria > Methylococcales > Methylomonadaceae > Methylobacter_A. Next base: position 5,436 of record CAZJOY010000076.1, read on the forward strand.
GACGAAGAAGTCGATAATCTTGTCGACAACTTGAGCAGTTTAATGGAGCCTTTCATCATGGTTATTTTAGGTATTTTAGTCGGTGGCCTGATTGTCGCGATGTATTTACCAATATTTAAAATGGGCGCTGCTATTAAGTAACTCTGCCCACCCCGGCTAGACATACAACTCATTGTTCCAAATATCCTATTCATAAACGCTCCCGCTACGGGACGTTCACTTTATCAAAAAACAGATGCAACAGCTTAGTATGCTCTTAAATATCACTGCCCTATTTTCGGCTCTGGCCGGCGTTATCGGTTTGCTTGTCGGCAGCTTTCTGAACGTTGTCATCTACAGATTGCCGATAATGATGCAACGAGGATGGCGTAAGGAATGCCTGGAATATCTGCAAATCAATTCTGAAGCTGTACAGACCAACGATCCCATTGGTGCAGGGGCACAAATCGAAGAGCCCTTCAACCTGGTTTTCCCTTTATCCCGCTGCCCCGGCTGCAACACGCCGATCAAGCCATACCAGAACATTCCTGTCATCAGTTATCTTTTTTTAAGAGGCAAATGTGCAACATGCGGCTGTCGCATTTCAATACGTTACCCCATCATAGAAGCTTTTACAGCGCTCGCCTCAATCATAGTCGCCTGGCATTTTGGCTATACACCTCAAGCCGTTTTTGCCCTGCTGTTGACTTGGTCATTGATTGCATTAACGTTTATTGATATTGACCATCAGTTACTGCCTGACTCAATTACCCTTCCGTTACTTTGGCTTGGGATGTGCCTGAGTCTATTTAATGTATTTACCGATGCCCACGCCAGCATTATCGGTGCAGTAGCCGGCTATGCCGCTCTTTGGGCTGTCTTTCATCTGTTTAAACTGGCAACAGGCAAAGAAGGCATGGGCTATGGCGACTTTAAATTGCTGGCTTTATTTGGCGCCTGGCTGGGCTGGCAGTATTTGCCGATTATTATTTTATTATCCTCATTAGTCGGCGCCGTTATCGGGGTCAGCATGATCATTTTCGTCAAACACGATCATAATATCCCTATTCCTTTCGGTCCTTATCTAGCTGCCGCAGGATGGATTGCATTATTATGGGGAGATGACCTCAACCAGCTGTATTTGACCTCTGTTGGCCTATAAGCTTATGCTGAAAGTCGGTTTAACCGGAGGTATAGGCTGTGGCAAATCAACTGTTGCTAAAATCTTCGCCGACTTAAATATTCCCGTGCTTGATGCCGACGAAATAGCCCATCGTCTGGTCGAAAAAGGACAACCCGCACTGACTCAAATACAACAGGAATTTGGCACGGACATCCTTACCCCGGACGGATCATTAAATAGACAAAATCTCAGGGAAATAGTTTTTTCAGATCTTAAGCAAAAGCAGAAACTTGAGTCGATACTTCATCCGTTAATCTATAAAACACTACAAGTAGAACTTGAACAACTGAACGCTCCCTACTGCATTATCAGTATTCCATTATTATTCGAAACCAATATGACTGATATTGTCGACCGGATTCTTGTTATCGATTGTCCTATAGAAATACAGATTGAGCGGGTTAAAATTCGAGATAATCTGACCACTGAAAGGATACAATCTATCATTAATAATCAAGTGCCTCGGGCGTACAGAAAAGCAAGAGCCGAGGATTTGATCGATAACTCAACGACTGATTCTAGACTTGCAGAACAAGTAAAAAAACTGCACAATTTGTACCTTTCATTAAGCGCTTGCCAGGATTAATTTGTCTGTGAACAACACTATTACCTATGAATTTCCACTCAATGAACGCATCCGGGTTTTCATACGGTTAGAACAGCTTTTCCAACAATTCAGCCATTTTCTAACGGGAGAGACAGTCGCCGATAAACGCGCGGCCATTAATGTGCTGCTCGACATCATGACAATCTTTAGACGCAATGATCTAAAATCGGAAATACTCAAAGAGTTAGATCGCCATGCCAATGTGCTAAACAAAATTGCCCATAACCAAGGCGTCGACACTCAAAAACTGGAAGAACTACTCAGCACATTAAATCAGACCAGTAAAAAACTTTATGAGACTAGCGGCAAAATCGGCACTCGCGTTATGGAAAGCGACCTGTTTCAAAGCATAGCTCAACGCAGCTCCATCCCTGGTGGAACCTGTTCTTTTGATTTACCTGAATTTCATTATTGGCTGGAGCAGGATGAAGCTACCCGATTAAAAGATCTGGAACACTGGAGCAAGCCTTTCGCCGACATTCGTATCGCCATTGACCTGATTCTGAACTTTATCCGTAATTGCAGTTCCCCTACACAAGAGATTGCTGAAGCCGGCTTCTTTCAATTTTTGCTCGACACTAACCAGCCTCACCAACTGCTTAAAATCAGCCTGGATAAATCCATACATTGTTTTGCAGAAATTAGTGGCGGCAAACACCGCTGTACAATCCGGTTTATGACACCGTCTTCCGACAACAAACGTCCAACACAAAGCCCCGATAACATTCCCTTTTCCTTAACCTGCTGCCTTTTCTAATGTCGACTTCGAACAAAGCACTCATTGTAAAATGTCCAAACTGCGGATGTTCTGTTCCCTGGATTCCAGAACAAGCATCCAAACCATTCTGCTCCGAGCGTTGTAAATTGATTGATTTGGGTGAATGGGCAATGGAAGAAAAAAGGATCCCAGGGCAGCCTGCGTGGTTGGAAAACAATAGCGAAGACGACACTTTTCTTCATTAACCAGACCCGCCTTTGCCCTGTACAAGTTTCGTTACTTACACGGCAAAATATCTTCCAGATACAAATCTCACGGCAGACTGAACAGCCATCTCACCAAAAAATGCTTAAGTTTGGCTTCGTAGCGCCACCGCAGCAGCAAAACCAATGCCTTTCTTGTTGCTAACGTTACCGCAGGAAAAACTGGAATATTTTTTGCGATTTAAACCTACCCATCGATAAATTACTATAAGGAATTTTAATCATGGCTATAGAGATAGAACATAAATTTTTGCTTGCCAATGACGACTGGCGTAAGCACGTTAGCCATTCTGTAAAATATCGGCAAGGTTATTTGAGCTCTCAGGCAACTAGCTCCATTAGAGTACGCATCAGTGATGAGCATGCGTGGTTGAATATAAAAACCGCAACCATTGGCACTCATCGTCACGAATATGAATATGAGATTCCGATCAGCGACGCAAACGAGATATTAGATAATCTTTGCGGAAAACCACTGATCGAAAAGACGCGTCATTTTGTCACCAATGATGGCAATCTTTGGGAAATAGATGAGTTTGAAGGCGAGAGTCAGGGCTTGATAGTCGCTGAAATTGAACTGGATGAAACAGGACAATCTTTCTCAAAACCGTCATGGTTAGGCATGGAAGTCACTGGCGATTTGCGTTATTACAACAACAATCTGGCAATACATCCGTATTCAGAATGGCGTGAAGACTAAATATTTCATACACATATTGAAATATTATGAGTTTTATTCTATATTTTTCTGATGAAAAAATTAGTTTTTGTTGTTTTATTGCTACTATCAAATCAATGCTTTGCCGAGAATCTTAAAGACTCTTTAAAAAGCATTGAAGCCGAATGGGCATCTATTTACTACAGCGCCCCCAAGAAAAAGCAGGGGCCTGCCTATGTTCAACTACTCGATAAAACAACAAAATTAACCCGACAATATCCGGATGCCGCCGAACCCATTTTTTGGCAGGCGGTGCTAAAGGCGACTTATGCCGAACATCAGGATGCTTTTTCTGCTCTTGAATCCATCCATGAAGCACGTGATTTATTGATTAAAGCCATTAAAATCAATCCGGAAACCATGAACGGATCGGCTTATGTGACTTTAGGTACGCTTTATTATATGGTGCCTAAATGGCCTGTCTCATTTGGCGATGACGATGCCGCCAAACAAATGCTGGAAACCGCGCTTAAAATTAATCCAGGGGGCATTGATTCCAACTATTTTTACGGTGAATTTCTGTTGTTGCACAATAAACTTAATGACGCGGCCGTTTATTTTGAAAAAGCGGCCACTGCTCCAGTTCGAGGTGAACAACTTTACGCAGACAATCAACTAAAATCAGAAGCAAAGGTCGCCTTGAAAAAGACCCAAGAACGAAAAAACAAAGGTGAAAAAGGCATACTTCTATCTGTATTCAATTCGGCAAGCGCAAAATAAGTTGCATCATTCAATCCTGATAATTAGCAAACTCGGGCATTCAATCATGTAATGCTTTCTGCTAGAATAAGCTCCTTAAATTAAAATCAACTTTCCTGGTAATAATTATGGCTTTTGTAGTCACCGAAAACTGTATCAAATGCAAATTTACTGATTGTGTCGATGTATGCCCTGTAGATTGCTTTCGTGAAGGCCCCAACTTTCTGGTTATTGATCCAGATGAGTGTATAGATTGCACGCTATGCGAACCTGAATGCCCTGCTAATGCAATTTTTGCAGAAGACGAGTTGCCGGAAGGACAAGAAATTTTTATCGAGTTAAACGCAGAACTTTCTAAAAAATGGCCCGTCATTACGGACGTAAAACCGGCTTTACCGGATGCTGACGAATGGAATGGAAAGCCAGGCAAAATCGACTTGCTGGACAAATAACAGCCTCGCAAAAGTTAACCGCCTTGCCCTAAGTTAAGCTGTTGTGACAAGCCAACAGCTTAACTAGCAACAATATCAAGGCGTTTATGAACTCGTACTTTCGTTCCTGCTTGATGTTTTGCTACAAGACAGAGACAACCAAAGCAAACACAAAAACAAAAATCACAAAGAGTGCAAACATTCCCCTCTTAGTCAGTCCCTCCTTCATCATTCTCAATTCGGCCAGCATTTCATGTTTAACATTACCCGAGTTAAGAATCCTTTTGCATCGGCCACGGAATGTTTGCATTTCCTCTTCCGCTTCCTGCTCGGCAATAATCTCAGCAATTTTTGAATAAAAACTACCGCATTCCGGACATTTCATATCTCGGTCATTTCGCTGATGACCACATACTGAACATTTATTCATTTAATTAATCCTCCGCAAAAAATCATTTCTTCAGCATCATCACTTGCAACTCTTGCACTCGGTCAGCTGTCAAACCGGTACGGTTCCATCTGAATGGATTCAACTTGCCGCCCCAGCATCATGCAAACACCGTTGTAACGTTCATTTCCGGTTGAAGAAAATTCAAAACGAAACGCCCGCTGCAGCTTCATTTTTCCTGCTCGATCTCTTTTTAAGCGTATACCCGCCAGAGCAACATACTCATCCAGCATCTGGACATCCAACTCCAGACAGTGTGCCCTGACCGCTTTAAACGCGACCTCCTTAACCTGTTGCCCGTTAAACCAATACAGGCAAGCACTCAGCAATAAAGCGATTAAAATAAGATCATCCAGCATTGCTTATGATTCGGTGTTGTGAAAATATGTTGAGTCTATTGTACTAAGATTTACCGGCAAACATTCTCGGCAATATCGCTTTCTCGGTCTAAGGAGAAACCATGGAATTTCCCATTACTGGCGGCTGTCTTTGTGGCGCAATCAGGTATCAAATCTTAACCAAGCCTATCGGAAGCTTCAACTGCCATTGCCGGACCTGCCAAAAAGCGATTGGAGCTCCCTATTTTGCAGGCATGCTCGTTCCAACCTCAGCCCTGAGCATAACCGGCAGCTATAAAGAATACGCCACTATTGCAGCAAGCGGGCACACAGTCTATCGCGCTTTTTGCCCCGAATGCGGAACCTCGCTGTTCGGCAGAAACAGCGCATTTACCGATATAAGACCGGTCGCCGCCGCAACACTTGACGATCCCGCTATTTTTCACCCACAAAAAGATATTTGGGTAGCAGATGCCCAACCATGGGACATTATGAACCCCGATTTACCAAAATTTGACGGCAATCCATGGCATTAGGTTAAGCTATCGGCAATTTTATTTATTTTGGAGAAGTCATGAATTCAGAACAACTTAGCATCATCGAAATACAACCCGATGCAGCCCATAAATATTCAGTGATATGGCTGCATGGCTTAGGCGCCGACGGTCATGATTTTGAAAGCCTTATTCCCGAACTGCACCTGACCGCGGAAGCCAATATCCACTTTATTTTTCCCAATGCGCCTATTCAGCCAGTCACTATCAATGGCGGAGCGTCCATGCGCTCCTGGTACGATATTTTAGAGATGTCGCTGGAACGCCAGGTCGATATTGACGGCATCTATCAATCAGCCAGCCTGATTGAATCGCTGATTCAACAAGAAATCGCTAAAGGCATCCCATCGGCAAATATTTTACTGGCAGGATTCTCTCAAGGCGGCGTCATTGCGCTTCATACGGGTTTAAAACACCAACATAAACTGGCCGGGATTATCGCACTGTCGACTTATTTGCCGACTATCGATCAATTAAAAACCGAACGTTCAGCGGCCGGCAACGGCACGCCGATATTTACGGCTCACGGCATCATAGATCCTGTCGTTGCAGTCGAATCCGGCAAAGCCGCATTTGATGCGCTAAAAGCAATGGACTACAACATCGAATGGCATGATTATGTAATGGAACACAGCCTTTGCGTTGAAGAAATCGAACATATTTCAGTATTTATGAATTCGATTTTTATATGACAGACAGCCTACAAATTTCATAGCTCCCTGGATAGGAGCTATGAAATTATCGCCCCAAAAGCGCTTGGCTTGGACCGGAGACAGAGAGCGGAATCACCCCCGCTTGACATGCTGTGGCGGTATATCGCGTCTTGTTGTGCCGGTATAAAGTTGTCTTGGCCGCCCTATCTTTTGATCAGGGTCGGCAATCATCTCATCCCAATGCGAGATCCAACCTACCGTTCGCCCCATTGCGAACATCGCAGTAAACATGTTGGTAGGAATGCCCAATGCGTGCAATACGATACCGGAATAATAATCGACATTCGGGTAAAGCTTTTTCTCGATGAAATACTGATCCTCAAGCGCAATACGCTCCAATTCCAGCGCCAGTTTAAATATCCTGTCGTCATGCAGACCTAGCTCATTAAGCACTTCATGACAGGTTTCGCGCATTAATTTAGCGCGCGGATCATAGTTTTTATAAACCCGATGCCCGAAACCCATCAGCCTGAACGGATCGTTTTTATCCTTGGCCTTGTTTATAAATTTGGCGATATTCGAGACATCGTCAATCTCCTCAAGCATATTCAGCACCGCTTCATTAGCGCCGCCATGAGCAGCACCCCAAAGGCAGGCAATCCCGGCAGTAATACAGGCATAAGGGTTAGCGCCGCTGGAACCGGCCAAACGTACCGTGGAAGTCGAAGCGTTTTGCTCATGATCGGCATGAAGAATCAAGATCCTGTCCAGCGCTTTGACCAATACCGGATTGGGCACAAAATCGTCACATGGCGTGCCCAGCATCATGCGCATAAAGTTCTCAACGTAACTCAGCTTGTTTTGCGGGTACATAAACGGTAAGCCGGTGCTGTATTTATGGCACATCGCAACGATGGTCGGTACTTTGGCGATCAGACGGATGGCGCTGATGTCACGGTCCCTTTTAGACTTAATGTCCAACGCATCATGATAGAACGATGATAAAGCACCAACAACAGCAACCATAATCGCCATCGGATGTGCATCGCGGCGAAAGCCTTTAAAAAAATTGGTCAGCTGGTCATGCACCATCGTGTGCATGGTTATCATGCCTTCAAACTGATTCATCTCATCAGTGTTAGGCAATTCGCCATTCAGCAGCAGATAACAAACTTCCAAAAACGTGCAGTGTTCTGCAAGTTGCTCAATTGGATAACCGCGATAAAGCAGTATCCCTTTCTCGCCATCTATATAAGTTATCGATGAGCTGCAACTGGCTGTAGAAGTAAACCCCGGGTCATAGGTAAACATGCCGGTCTTTTGGTACAGAGACTGGATATCTATGACATCGGGGCCCGTTGTTCCAGATAAAATAGGCAACTCACATAAGGACTGTGCATTCTCATTTAAGGTAGCAGTGCGCAATTTAGTCATGGTTTTTCTCGGTTTTGAATATGGTCCGTCATCAGAAAACTGGCCAAATTGCAAGATACTGCAATAGCCAGAGCCGATTAAGTATGATTAATGTTGTGGCTAGCATTTTAAAGGGAATTTGCTTATAAAATTGCAAACTCCCGAAATATCTTTAGCTCCGGACAACTACTAAGTCACATGGATGCAGAAAATGCATAAGGCCATGGAGGGCCTGTAGCAGAGCAGCTCAGGAATTTACAAGATCAAGCTGCAACCGCCCTATCTATCGCCTGCTTTGCCAGTTCGGTCACTTTTGCCCAGTTTTTCGCCTTTACTACATCGACAGGCGCCAACCAAGATCCGCCAACACAGGCAACATTACTTAACTGCAAATAACTGTTGTAGTTTTCCGGAGAAATACCGCCTGTGGGGCAAAAAGTCACATTGGGGACAGGCCCTGCGATAGATTTCAGCATAGGTATACCACCTGCGGCTTCGGCCGGGAAGAATTTAAAGTGATCCAACCCGTACTCCATACCCAACATTAATTCCGACAGCGTAGATATACCTGGAATCAACGCAATATTTCCGGCATTGGCGGCCTCTAAAAGCTTCGGCGTTAATCCGGGGCTAATCGCAAAAACGGCGCCGGCCTGTTCCGCCGCTTTTAACTGTTCCGGTGTAGTAATCGTGCCGGCACCCACAACAGCATCTTTAACTTCCGCGCTGATAAGCCTGATCGCATCCAGCGCTATCGGGGTACGTAGCGTTATTTCCAGCACTTTAATGCCGCCTGCGACCAAGGCCTGTGCCAACGGAACCGCATCGTCAAGATTCTGGATGACCATCACAGGCATCACCGGGCAAGTGTTTAAAATAATGTCGGGTTGAATTTTCCAGTTGTTTTTAGTCATGGTTTTTTTACCAAATTATTATAGTTATTAATCGGCGACAAACAGGTTTGTAGCGCCGGTTTCAGCAGAAGACGCGCCCAGGCGGAAACTGCCGAACAATTCTCGGCCCATGCCGAAATGGTGACCCTTAGCGCTATTCGCTGCCGGAACGCGGGCATTAAACTCATCCGCACCTACCAGCACATTGACTTCGCCGGTTTGGGTATTCAGATGGATAATGTCACCGTCACGTACCTTCGTTAATGGCCCCCCCTCTTCACATTCAGGACACATGTGGATAGCTGACGGCACTTTACCTGAAGCGCCGGACATCCGTCCATCCGTAACCAAACCGACCTTAAAGCCTTTATCTTGCAGTACACCCAGGGACGGCGTCAATTTGTGCAATTCAGGCATACCGTTGGATTTTGGTCCCTGGAAACGCAGCACCACAATCACATCCTTCTCCATTTCGCCGCGTTTAAAAGCCGCAACCACATCGTCCTGATCGTCAAACACCATCGCCGGCGCTTCAACTACCTGGTGTTTTTCCGCTACCGCGGAAACTTTCGATACTCCGCGTCCCAAATTGCCGTGCATAACATGCAAGCCGCCACCGGCAGCAAAAGGCTTGGCAACGGTACTGATCACTTCTGCGTCTAAAGAAGTTTCAGGACCAGGCTCCCAAATTAATTTGCCGTCGACCAGTTTGGGCTCTTGAGAATAATGACTCATGCCGCGCTCATCAGCCACAGTCAGAATATCTTCATGCAGAAGCCCGTTCTTTAACAGTTCGGCAATCAATACCCCCATACCGCCGGCGGCTTGAAAATGATTGATGTCCGCCTGGCCGTTCGGGTAAATACGGGTTAACAGCGGCACCGCCCTGGATAATTGATCAAAATCATCCCAATTGATAACGATGCCCGCCGCGCGTGCAATGGCGATCAGGTGAATCGTATGATTGGTAGAGCCGCCCGTCGCCAATAAGCCGATGATCGCGTTTATAATCGCTTTCTCGTCGATCATATGACCGATCGGACGGAAGTCATTGCCCATCGCGGTAAACTTCAGGACTTGCTTGGCCGCGGCTTTGGTCAGCTCGTCACGCAACGGCGTGTAAGGGTTGATGAACGAACTACCCGGCAAATGCAGGCCCATAATCTCGACCATCATCTGGTTACTGTTCGCGGTACCGTAGAACGTACAGGTGCCGGCACTGTGGTAAGACGCAGCCTCGGACTCCAGCAGTTCTTTACGGCCGACCTTGCCTTCAGCATAAAGTTGGCGGATACGCACTTTTTCTTTATTAGACAATCCGCTCGGCATCGGTCCTGCCGGTACGAACACGGCGGGCAAATGCCCGAAACTCAAAGCGCCGATCAACAGCCCAGGAACGATCTTGTCGCAAACACCCAAGTACAGCGCGCCATCGAACATGTTATGACTTAAACCGACAGCCGTCGCCATCGCAATCACATCGCGGCTGAACAACGACAACTCCATACCGGGACGGCCCTGGGTAACGCCGTCGCACATAGCCGGTACACCGCCTGCAAACTGGGCAACACCGCCCGCTTCTTTGACTGCCGCCTTGATCAGCGTCGGCGCATCTTTATACGGCTCATGCGCCGACAGCATGTCATTATAAGAAGAGATAATCGCAATATTGGCTTTTTGCTGCCCGGTTAAATCGACTTTCTCTCCCGCTCCGCAAGCGGCAAACGCGTGCGCCAAATTACCGCAAGCCAGTTCGGCACGGTGCGGCTCTTTTTTGGCGGCCGCATCAACGCGCGCCAGATAAGCAGAGCGCGTTTCGCGACTGCGTTCAATAATTTCGTTAGTTACTTTTTCTAATACCGGATGCATAATTCTTTCCTTCTATCTACGTTAATCGATGCGCAAGACAGGTAGGGTACGCACCGCGTACCTTTGATTGAGCTTGGAAAATGGTACGCAGTGCGTACCCTACATGAATGTTTCATTCCTCCCAAGCTCTCTCGTCCCTGGCAATTAATTCGTCTGCCGCGTCAGGCCCCCAGGTGCCGGCCGCATAAGGTTTTGGCGCAACATTGGTATGCGCCCAGGCGTCCTGTATCGAATCGACCCATGTCCAGGCCTGCTCAATTTCTTCACGGCTCAAAAACAGCGTAGGATTGCCGCGCATCGCTTCAAGCACCAATTTTTCATAACCGCCGAAGATTTTGCTGTTTTTGAATGTATCGGAAAAACTCAAATCCAGTTTGGTTTTTTGCAGCTTAATATTTTCATCGATACCCGGTATTTTGTTGAGCATCTGAATTTCCACACCTT
>CAZJOY010000077.1:0-16618 GCA_964547705.1 uncultured Methylobacter sp.
CCTTGTCGAAGCCTGTCATGAGCTTGTCGAATGGGGCTCAGCACGAACGGCTTGATGATCGGAAACAGTGATTTCGGGAAGTTATTTTTAACCAAATCCTTAATAGGCGGTAAGGTGGATCGTCTGTCACGGCATCCCCACACCGGAGTGCTGATCCTACTCATTGATCGAAAATGAGGATTACATTAAAACCATCCTGTCCTCGCCAGCCCTGATCTATCATAGACGGCATTCTCCAAACTGCCGTATTGACCGATCATGAAACCATTGATTTTATTCATTCTTGCCATTCAGGCGGCGTTTGCCGTCAATGCCGACACGCTTAACGGCTTGCCGATACAAACCACAGCCGAACGTCCCTCGCTGTTACTGGAATTGGGCAGTGCGCCGCCGTCGGCCGGCGTTAACGATAAGACCGTGAAGGTGTTTGTCGGGGATGTCTCCGGCCACGAAGGCGATACGTCAATCCAGACCGATAAGGATGAAATCACCTCGTTGCATCCCGGATTCGGCAGCTGGAAAGTCAGCTTTCGTTTCAAGATCAATCCCGGTCTCGCGGCCAAGCCTTACACTTTTTGGGCGCGTTGGCGGCAGGGCGGGGATCCCAATGTTTGCGTGCAGTCTTTTGAAATCTGGGCCGGCCCAGATTCGTCAAAACTGGAGTTGCGCAACATATTGTCGATGAAACCCAAGGGGTGGGAATATGCCTGGATTGCCGCCGAATCGCCGGTCAATCTTAAAGCCGACGACGCGGTTATTGAGGTGCGCGATAGCGGTGCGGGTCACGATGCCAAGGTTTTCGACGCTTTCCTGCTCGCCTCGCCACTGTCTGCGCTACCTGCCAGTGGTACGGCTGATAAACCTTTGGTGTTGCTGGATTTGGGCAATGCGCCCGTATTTTCAACACTGGAGAAAGATCCGGCCCTGCAAGTCCAACTTGGCACGGTTACTGCCGGACACGACGCCCAATCGGTGCTGGCCGAAAAGGATGAGGTTCAGGTTTTTCATCAGGGATTCGGAGACTGGGGCGCGAATTTCCGATTTGAACTGACCCCGGCGATTGTTCCGGGACAGTACCGTTTTTACGCCCGTTATAAGAGCGGCGGCGAAGTTTCCCAGGTTAAGCAGGATTTCACCGTCAAGGCCGGGGCCAAACCGGATGAACTGGCGACACGCGGCGATTTCGCGCTGACCAACACCACGCCTTGGGAATACCAGTGGCTGCAAGCTGCGGCGACCGTCACCGTATTGCCGGGCGACCGCTGGCTGGAAATCAATAACACAGGCAAGGCGGACGGGGCCAAGGTCTTCGATGCCTTCCTGTTGAAACTGGAAACGCCGTTGGGTGACTGGATGACCGCCGCTCAGGCCCAGGCCAGAAACCGCTTTTTGGCGCTGACCAAGGCTGTGCCCGATGCGGATCGGCGTTTGTACGTGCTCGACGGCAAAGACGGAAAAGATGACATCCTGTTTCGCGGCTTGGCTTCCGATGTCGCCCGATCCAGTTATGAAAAGCTGCCGGTATCCTATCTGATAGGGCCGGAAGCCGAAGCTTTGGCGCACAGCTTGAATCTTCCTACATTGCCCGCTGCGCTGGTGACCGACGATCATTACAGTATCTTGGGAATGTTAACCCAGCCTGCCAGCGAACATGATGTGTCCGCATTCCTGCTGGATCCTGCCGGCTTCGACATGATGGCGATGGCTGCCGGAGCGGATGCGTCTCCCAAGCCGCTTCGAGCAGGCATGCCGGATGCCTGGCTGGTCGGCGGTTTGCAGGACGGTTTATCGGGACTGTCGATTTTTGGCGTGGATAGCGAAACCGTGCTGCGCCCGAATCCCGAGCAGCCTTATCTGAGTCTGCAAATGATGGGCGGACAAATGCGGGCTTGGCGCGTTGAGCCGACGCAAGCCGACGGCACGACAGACATCGAGGCCAACACCATGCATTCCTACGGCTGGTCGCGCGGCAGCGGGTATGCGCAATTGTATCTGTATGTCGACCAGCCCAAGCAGGCGCTGTTGCACCTGAAACAATCCGGCATCAAAACCGGCGGCTGGCTGGATGGGCAGCCTTTTAAACTGGCCGATGATCCGAATCCTCCGGCCGGTTTTTCGACATCTACCGGCGAGCGAATAAAAAAGCTGTTACAGGGCCTGACCACCGAAGGCCTGAAAGTAACTGCCTGGCCGGATCGGGCCGAAGCGCCGCAGTTGGCTACGTTGAATCTGTCGAAAGGCTGGCACAGTCTGCTGGTCAAGCTGGTTATGCAGCATGACCAAAATCAACGGTTTTACTTTGCGGGTTTATTCACCGATCCAGCCGGTAAGCCGCTGGAATCGATCAAAACGCAGTTGACCGATCCCGACGCCGATCTTGCACTGAACAAAATCGCCGCCAAGCTGCGGCCGCTGGTGTTCACGGATGCGCCGGCCAATCTGCCGCGTCCGGGCGATCAAATAAAATTGCACGTTGATATGCGTTGGCACCCTATTTTGGAGGAAACCGGCTTATCGGCACCATTACCGCGCTTTTCGGCAAAACTGCGCCTGCGCGTGGTTGATTACAGCGGCAATGAAGTCGCGGCGAAGGAAATAGACGGTGTGTTTCCCGGCGAAGTCGAAGCGGATTTCGGCAAGGTTAGCGAGCCCGGCTATTACGCGGTTTATGCGTCTTTATATACGCCCGATGGCCGGTTGATTATGAACTATCCGGCCGATGGCGTCTCAGTCGTGCGCGGAGTCGCCGAGCAAAAACAGCGGCTGGACAAGAAGAAATTATGGAACAACGATTATTACGCGCTGTCCGACGGCGACAAGAGCTTCATGCAGCAAGGCGGGTATTTTTCCTGGCTGGAACGGATGGGCATTTATAAAAGCTACGGCAGCTATCCGGGATTCGATCCGCAGTATCGGGCCAAGTGGGAGCAGGCGAAGCAACTGGGCTTGGTGTTGTTTGCCGATTCTTCGGGCGATAGCTCATGGCTTAACGACAATCAGGCCGACGGCCAGAATTTTATCAACACCGCATCGGCGTTTACCCGTTACTTTAAAGCGACCAATGAAATCGATATTCGTAACGAACCGGAATGGCAAAAACTGCGCGAGCCCGCGCATTGGGTGCAGCGCGCGAAGTGGGAATACGAACAGGCGCATAAGCAGCGCAGCGATGCGTATTATGTCGGCGGCAGCTTGGTGCGGCCGGGCGAGGGGGATTGGTTCAAACAGGTGTTGCAACTGGGCTTGGATCGTTACCAGGACGCTTGGGACGTTCATGCCTATCCGCAGAAAGAACCGTATTTCGGCGGCCCGATCGGTAACAGCGATAGCGAGGATGAGCGGGGCGTACTGGCTGCTTACGCCGGTTTGGGCAAGAAGAACAGCTTGCCGTTCTGGCTCGGCGAAACCGGCGCGAAGGCGATGCATGGTTTGAGCGGCCGCCGTTGGCAGGCTGAGCAGGTCGCGAAAATGACCGCCTGGGTCAACAGCCGTGGCGACTATTTGGGCTTGGCGTTTTGCATCGGCCATGAATACGACTTGGCTTACGGCCGAATCTGGGATTACTCGATGGGCCACAAGCCCGGCGAGGCGGCGCTGTATACCGCCAGCGCGTTAATCGACGGCTTGCCGTACCGGGCTTTCGACACCAAAGACGCCAATATTCAGGCGGCTTATTTCGGCGATACGTTGATGGCGTGGCGGACGGACCGGCAAAGCGTCAATGCGCCGTTACGGCTCGATCCCGGTAAATCCTGGGTGTTGGTGGATGTGGTCGGGCAGGTAAGGGCGTTGTCGCTCGATGCTTCCGGGAATGCCGAGATACCTCTCTCGGCAAGTCCGGTTTATGTGTTGACACTGGTCGAGTATCAGCGGTTGACCAGGAATTGAAGCGGCTTAATAGTGAATGTTGTTGCGCCATGTGCAACATGCTATATTCTCAAAATGATTAAGTCGTTTCGCCATAAAGGTCTTAAAAGGTTTTTCGATACCGGCTCTGTAGCCGGTATCCAGCCTCACCATGCAAAACGCTTAAGGATGCAGCTTGTGGCATTGGACACCGCAACAAGTATTGAAGATATGGAAATCCCCGGTTTCAAGCTGCACTTATTGAAAGGCTCAGACAACGACCGATGGTCGGTTTGGGTAAATGGCAATTGGCGTGTCACGTTTGAATTCCACGACGGTCATGCTTTCATTCTCGATTATGAGGATTACCACTAATGGCTATGCACAATCCACCTCATCCAGGCGAATTCATTCGGGACGTTTATCTGGAACCGTTCGGTATCACAGGCAGGCAACTTTCCTCGAAACTTGGCGTTTCGCCTTCTACGCTAAACCGTATTTTAAAAGGTAGCAGCGGCATAAGCTCGGAAATGGCTCTTCGGCTTTCAAAAACCTTAGGCCGCTCTCCAGAGAGCTGGTTAATCATGCAAGACAATTATGATCTTTGGCATGCCAGGCAAACCGTTAATCTTGATGGTGTTGAAAAGATTGAATTCAGGGCGGCATAACCTACGGTCTTACGCAGACTATTGTGGGGTACGCACCGCGTACCATTTTCAAATTTTTCCTATGAATTACATCTAAAAATGGTACGCGGTGCGTACGAGACTGTGAAAGTATTATCCAAATCGGTTTAAAAGCCTATTCACCACGAAGTCACGAAGAATACAGAGAAAATAATTATTTTCAATTCAATAGCTTGAAGAAATTCGTGTCCTTCGTGACTTCGTGGTGAACTCTTTATGTTGTTCTAAAACGAATACTTTCACAGCCTCGTACCCTACCGGCTTTAGTTCAACCGAGCAACTGAACGAAGTGAAACCGATCCTGCCACCGAAAGCTCAGATGTTCGGTGCCGCAACAGCAGTATATGTTTTGCGTGAACGCGCCATGGTTGAGATTTTTTCCTCGAAAGCAGCGAAGCGCGAATCTAATTTCCGAACTTCTTCGCGCTTCTCATCTTCATTCAAAAAAGCGTGATGAATACTGTTGTACACCACGGTTTTCAGTTCCTCGTAGGACGGTTTGTAGCGGCTGGCAAACAGCAGGTATTCATGGCTCAAATTATTGCGCGATACGCCGGCGTCGTCGGTGGCAATAACGAACGGTACCGCGTATTGCCGATACAAATGCAGCGGATGAACTTCATCTTTGACTCCTAGAATAAAAGCATTACTGCTCAGATTGATCTCCACAGCGGCGTTGCGTTTCTTCATGATGGCCAGCAGTTCGTAAGCATTGCTTTCATGCGTAATATCTACGCCGTGCCCAATGCGGTCCGCGCCCGCAAGTTGTACCGCCTCGTTGATATGATGCTTTAAGCCTTCAGGCGGCACCATGCCTAACACTAATTCCCCGGCATGCAGGGCGAGCTTAACCTCGGGAAAACGCTGTCTCAAAAACCGCAGCATTTTCATATGCAGGCTATAGTCGCGCATCGCGACATAGCCGTTTTCCGGTCCAACCATATTAACGCCAACAATAAGCCTGCTTTGTTTCGCCGCACTAAAAGACGAATACAAACCGGAAAACACCTTGGCCGGGTTGCTGTTGCGGGAAACGTAAGCCTGGAAGCGCAGTTTGAAATCAGCGCCATCAATGCCGGCAACGGCCTCTTGATGAGTGCTGACGTATTTGTCGATTGCGGCCTTCGCTTCGGCGTTACCGGCCATGAAATCAAAGTAGAGGCTCAGCGCTTCTTCTACCTGTTGGTCTGTCGAGTTGGCGTTTAAGGCATTGAGCTTTTTCGCCAAGTCCGGATTTTCGACGGCGGGAGCGCTTTTCAGCATGGTCTCCAGGTATAGAACATTTTCGGCGATGGCCCGTTCTTTTAAGGACTGCAAGCCTTCGCGATAGGAATAGTCCGAAACCGGGCTAAAGAAACCGAAAGTATCGAAGAACTGTTGATCGGGGGCGTTTTGTTCATGAACGTGATTGCCGAAGTCTTTATCCGACCAGCGTTTGAGCAGGTCGCGGTAGAAAGCTGCATATTTTTTGTTTGTTCGGAGCTCTTGCGCACTGATGCAAGTACCGGATGGCGGATTCTTCACAATACCGAATTTAGGGACGGGTTCCGGATCGGTTTTGCTTTTACATTCATTGTCGCGGCAAATACAGCATTGATTTTTATCGATCCAATCCAAATAAGTCTCCGCATAGATCGCGCCGGAATAATGATGATGCAGGTCGCCGCCTTTGGGCAGCATATTGGTAAATAAAGTCAGGTCCGCGATTTTAGGAGTGGCTCCGGCAATTAACTCGTCGTAATAATTGCTCGTTGCGGCAGCGTTTGAGTTTACGGGCGGCTGGCTGGCGATCTTTTCGGCGGCAGGCTCTATATCTAAGTTTTTGCTGCATCCTGTCAGTAGAAAAATGTATGCGAATAAAAGAAGTTTTACGGTGAGGGAGGGGGGCCGGATTGTCATTTTTGTTATCTGCTTTGGGAGAAAAGGGGAGTTTTGGTTTTTTTACATTGTATCGATCTGTTTGTTTATAAGCTCTGTAGGGTGCGCACCGCGCACCATTTGCGGATTTCAGAATATCAGTCGCATCGGAAAGGGGCGCGATGCGCCTCCTACACGGCTATCATTCGGCGCAATACGCGATAAAGCTGCTATTGCGCCCTACGGCCTTGTGTTGGGACGAATATCAGCGGTTGACGCGGTAGTGATGGTTAAATAGGGTGAGGTACACACGTTTCATTGTGTTCCTCGGTAGCTTCTGCGGGATGTTTGAGGTTTTTGAGAGCAAAAAACCAGTTAGTGCAGGCTTCCGCATCATTAGAATTGATGCTTCTGGCCTTGCGGAATTGTTTGATCGCAGCCTCTGGACGCTTTAGATTTAGAAGGGCGATTCCCAGATTGTTGTAGGGGTCGGCATTATTGGGATTGATGGTGATGGCCTTGCGATAGAACTCTATCGCCTCCTCTGGACGCTTGAGTTCTTGAAGAGCATTCCCCCAATTGATGTAAGCATTGGCATAATTCGGGTCGATGCCGACGGCTTTGCGATAGAGCTCAATTGCCACCTCTGGACGCTTGAGTTCTTGAAGAGCATTCCCCCAATTGGAGTAGGCCTCGGCATAATTCGGGTTGATGTCGATGGCCTTGCTATAGTGCTCGATTGCCTCATCTGGACGCTTAATATCTTGAATGGCTACGCCCCAATTGTTATAGGGTTCGGCAACATTTGGATTGATGTCGATAGCTTTGCGGTATTGTTTGATCGCTTCCTCTGGACGTTTGAGGTTTAGAAGGGCGATTCCCAAATTATTGTAAGGTTCGGCATTATTGGGATTGATATCTATGGTCTTGATATATTGTTTTATTGCGTCCTCTGGATGCTTCAGGTCTAGAAAAGCATTGCCTAAATTATTGTAAGCTTCTGCATAGTTCGGGTTGATTACTATGGCATTGCGGTATTGTTCTATTGCCTCCTCTGGACGATTCATATTTTGCAGGGCCGATCCCCAAAGAAAATGCATCAGCGAATCATCCGTAGCAGGTGGATGCTTTAAGCAATAGTTAAATAAACGCACAGCTTCGTTGTAGTTAGCCTCTAGCCCGATAGAATTAGAAAGTGAATTATTGAATTTGTGATAGGCATTCATAGCAAGCACTGACGGAGCTGTCAGGTACACCAGTGCGGATCCGCCTTTGGGGAATAATTCTCCGATTGTTTTTTTTGAGATAGTTACGGCGGCTATATTGGGGTCTGACAGATTACGCAAGGTAAGCGTTAGGCCCTTTCTTTCATGAACAATCTCGCCGCGCAAATAGTCAGCGGGTAAGCCCATTTCTTTCCGAATAAACCGTGCGATAGAGCGTATTGAGAACGGGGAACCAGGTACCGAGATATCCAAAGTACGGGAACTTGTTCTAATATCGCTCATGTTCAATGCTTCTTTATGCCATGCGAACTCGCTTGAAAGCTCTTTTGTATTCCGTTCTATATTAAGCGCTGCATCAGTGAGTTGCTCTGCGATGACTACACCGGTATAACCTTGCTTAGCAATATCCTCTGGTACTTCTATAGGCTCCAGGATAACCTCAAAGCGAAATATCTCAAAAATGAATAGACCAAGTCCTGATACCACCAGGATAATCAACCCAAAATCGAGAGTAAAGTTTTTGATTAGCGAAACTTGGTTGGTAAGCGATTGAAGCTTAGATATCTTTTCTGTAGGCACATCAGCTTTAGAGCGTAGTTGCGGTTTCAGCTTTAGATATTGTTTTCCCATTAAAGGTGGTCCTAGAGGTTGGGGATTGATTTTTGAGCAGTGTAGAGTGCGAGACTGTGAAAGTATTATCAAAATCACTAAAGAACAACGTGGTAAGGCGCAATCCCTGTCAAAACAAAGAATAGCCGGCATCATCAAACCGTCTGCAAAATAACGCCTAAACAATTACGGCAAAAGATACTAACTTTAAACGCTAGCTTGTGCAAACTTGCGAACTATTTCGGTAGACAAGATTCGCTTGTGTTACAGCGAACCATGCAGGCCATCAAAATTCAGGGAAGGTTGCTTATTGCAAGTTCGCCAATGTAAATGTTTTAAATAGCAGCCATTCATATTTTATCTTATGCTACAGCGCGTAGCTTGGGTTGACGAAGAAAGCCCAGCGGATCAAGGCCGAAAAATGTTAGGCTTCGAACCTTAACCCAACCAGCTTACCGGAGCCGTCAGCATTATTAAGAAAACTATGCGGTCGGCTTTGGCCGTTATCCAACAAAAAGGTCATGGTGGTTATATGAGCATTAAAAATATTAGCCTACACATTTTGATACCGATAATTTCATGTTATCCAGGGTCCGGAAATGCTCGCGTGCGCTCTCATGGCAGTTCTCATGTTGGGAGGCATTCGGACAGTAATTTTTTGAGTAATTTGTTTAGCGGAAGAAAAAATACTCATCACGCCGAAGAAGCGGAGACATCGGCAAGCCCAACGACTTCACCGGCGAACTCGGAACCAGCATCGCCAACGCCTTCCCCGGCTGATCCAGAGCCAACACCACCCACGACTTCCTCGACCGATTCAGGGCCAACACCATCACCAACGACTTCCTCGGCTGATTCAAGATCAACATCGCCAACGACTTTGCCAGCTGATTCAGGCCAAAACCAAACACCCGCCACAACTTCTAAGCTTCCAGATACTTCTACAAAATCAACAACGGCTTCCACGTCTTCTACAAATCAAGAGCAGCCGCCAACAGCTCCTTCCACATCTTCCAAGACATCAAAAAACAGGCAGAGCAGTTGTATTATTAAAACGGTTATGGCTGACGATGACTATTATTCTTGCGGCACAGTCCCGCCTTCATATACGGTAAGAATATGGCCGCGTTAATGGCAAATGCCGAGCAAATGTATGACGACGTTTCGTTTCCAACGCGATAAGGCGCAATCCGTAGGGCGCAATAGCGTAGCGTATTGCGCCGTATGATGATGGGCAATATCATCACATCCTTAACCATGCTCGCCACCGGCACAATTAATATCAAGAGACGTTGCCCAATTTAACGGATAAAGCCCTTGTTCAACATATCGATGAAAAGTTGAATAAGGCCAATCCGAAACCTGTTTAACCAAACCATGCTTAACTGGATTGATATGGCAATAGTCGATATGTGCCGCATAATCCTCATTATCCTGAATTACATGCTCCCAAAAACGGCGTTGCCAAATGCCCCGCTCACCTCGGGCAACACGCACGGCAGAGCGTCTTTCCGTAACCGGCAATGCTTTAGAAAACCCTTGTTTGATGACTCGCCAACGGTTGGCATTGTCATCGTCGCCAATAGGCAATGTCCATACGCAATGCAAATGTTCGGGCAAGACCACCCAAGCATCAATATGAAACGGCCAACGTTTACGGGTTTCCCGAACGATTGAACGGAGGGTGTCAATATGACGTACCAAAAGATCATTGCCATATCTTTGCAACAGATTGACGGTAAAAAAATAAGTTCCACCCGGAACGCGGTAACGACGATAGTTTGGCATTGTTGTTCCTTATAAATCTTCGTTAATCTTTCGCATGGAGAAGAGCGTTTTGTTGTTTAGGCTTTTCATGCGGCGCAATACGCTACGCTATTGCGCCCTATGGATTGTGTCTTATCGTGTTAAAACAAAAACAGCCCTGTAGGGTGCGCACCGCGCACCATTTGCGGATTTCAGAATGTTAATTAAATCGAAAAAGGAGGGCGATGCCCCTCTACATGGCTGACGCAGGGGGCATCCTACGGTCCTGTCCTTAGCAAAACACCATCATAAAAAAAAGTCCGATGCTTGCAAACTATTAGCACCCGTTGTGATAACAACGTCAGGCAAGTAAATGGCGCAATCAGGAGCAAGGTCCCCATTGGTATTGAGGTATAAAATGTGCGTTGCTGAGTCAAAACGCACTTGCCCGGCTTTGGTAAAATTGCGTCCGCCAATGAATGCAAAAGTATCATTAAACTTGGGGGTCAATGTGCTGGCATCCATTTCATACAAAACAATTTTGTCTACGCCGGGTTTAAAGTCAGTAATAGTGTCCATATTGCCGCTGGATTCCCTGACATCACGATAGTAAAAATAATCAGTTCCGGCACCACCCGTTAGACTATCCTTACCTGTACCACCATACAGTATATCGATGCCGGTACCGCCGTCTAACGTATCATTACCAGCACCACCGTACAAAAAATCATTACCGGCTTTGCCAAATAACACATCATCACCCTCATCACCTGAGAGACCGTCACTGCCTCCCCCGCCGTTTAAAGTATCGTTACCATTCCCTCCATACAGAAAATCACCATCATATTTGCCTATCGGGTTGTAGTCATCACCTGCATTAAGCACATCATCACCATCATCACCCCACAAATGATCATTACCTTTACCACCGTTCAGCATGTCATTACCTGCACCGCCATGCATAGAATTACTACCTGTGGTACCAGTCAGCGAATCATTACCGGTAGTGCCTGTTATAATTGAAAGCGTCATATCACATCTTAAGGTTTAAATTAAATAATCATGGTTTCTGCCATGAACGGATTCAAAAACAGATTGTCACTGAATAGTTGATCAGCGTAAATGTAGCGCCGTTCTGGTGTTCATCTCATTTCAAAGAATGAGGTTAAAGAACGCTGTAAGGCGGTTTCGCGTAGCAAACCTCCACACACGAACAACACCGATGATAGCTAATCGAAGCTGTGGCGGATTGGCTAACAGCGAGTCCGCCACAGTCCTAAAACAGAAAAACAGCTGGCATCATCAAAACCGGCTTAAACAATTACGGTAAAAGATACTAACTTTAAACGCTAGATTGTGCAAACTTACGAACTTTTTCGGTAGACAAGATTCGCTTGTGTTGCGGCGCCATGCTGGCCATCTGTAACGCTGTAAGGCTGTTTCGCGCAGCAAACCGCCACACACGCGCACCGATGACAGCTAACCGAAGTTGTGGCGGATTGCCTAACGGCGAATCCGCCACTACAGACTATAGACCTATCGAAGAGAGGTTGGGGTTAAGTTAAAACTTAACGAACACGCCATTCTGATTAATCCAAAATTCTTTGGTAATAAGGTTGGTTATACTGGCGGCATCCGTTTTAAAGCAATCCGATACTATCTCATTCTGAAGCGAGCCAACGGTTCTCATAGTAACCGGCGGAGTGACAGTCAGCATTCCAGGGATTGACTGCAATCCCGATATACCCGGCTGTGAACTCAAATCATAGCAAATGTCATAATTAATGATTTGATTGCTAAAATCAGAAGGCGCATGAATAGTACAATTTTTTGAATTTGAAATTTGCGACCCCATTGTTTCAAGAGGATTCGGTATCCCACTGATACTGATGTTTATCCCCTTCATTTCGGATGACGAAACTTTATTGTGTGTCAGCACATGGATATTGGTCGCGGAGCTTGCTGCCGGCGTACATATCCCCTGAGAAGGCAAGGCAACGCATTGACCTTGCGTTGTTATTGTTGTGGTGTTTCCATTTTGACTGTAAAAAATACCGTTAGGGGCGTTGTTGCCGTCACAGGCCGCATTACTCTGGGATTTAGCACCGGCCATTTTTAAGACAGCGGAAAGTGTATCTATATATACGGGTCGATTACCAAACGTTCCCCCTAAAACATAAACGGATGAATCGCCTTTATTAACGCCAAGGTAAGTGTCTGTGGCAGGATAATAGCGATATAACCATGTATCAACGGCATTAGTGTTTTGCTCAGATGAAAAAAATTGACCATAGGCTTTTTCCGCCCATTCAAAAATTGTTTCAGCATCATCTTCTAAAGCGGCGGAAGCAAAATTCAATTGTGCGATTAAAGGCAAACCGAGCAAAATTGCATATTTTTTTGATTTTTTCATAGCTGATATCTCTGTGGTTGTGAAACGGCGTCGAATATTTACCAGTAAATGGTTTAAAACTGTCCTGCAATAATTAAATAAGGTAACACCCTACTATGGCTGGGAGACTCACAAAAATTTGACCTGTAAACCGGTCTTGACGATTCTCTGAAACCCGACCTAGAGTAAGGCTAATCACTTATGCGAGAGCACCTAAGTTTGTGTCATAGCAAGTGGAATTGCAAATACCACATTGTGTTGATACCCAACAGAAGAAAGATAGTGATATTTGGAACTAAAGTTTCGGAGTTCGTTTTTGCCCGCGTAGCAGTGCGTAGGTTAGGCTGACGAAAGAGCGAAGTCGAAAAAGTGTTGGGCTTCGTATTCGTATCTCAAACCTTACTGCCGGCCATTCCTTAGTAAAGGCTTATTGATACTCAAGCCCGGTTTGAGCAAGCCCCACTAAATTGATGTTTGCCGTGTTCAACGCGGTGTCAGCGGCCATGACGCCTAGACTGGCAACGGTAAAGGTATGTGAATCCAGCAGGCCGACAAAATAGTCTAAATCCGCTTTTCCTGGGGCAAAGCCGACAACGTTGCCGTATAGCAAATTCACAACACTGGTATTGTCTGCCGACGCGCCTAATCGGGCATTGATCGCGAATTGCATCAGGTCGTTATAACTATTCGTACCGCCATCAAGCAATTGCAGTCCGATACCGACGTATTGTTTGTTGGAAACGGATTCGCGGCCAAATACTGCGCCAAGAATTTTGGCGGTAAGACCGGCGTTACCGTCCAAATCTAAGGCAACGTTTACGTCTGAGAAGTGAAAGCGTTCGATATTTTGCAATGTATCCAGCCCATCACGACCGGATACGTTGTCTTGAACCTGATATCCGGTTGCGTTTTTACTAACCGAATATTGGCTGCGGTTACCGCTAAAAATGACGGTATCTATTCCTAACCCACCATCAATAGTATCATTGCCTGAAGTGCCTGTGAGCGTATTGTTGGCGTTGGTGCCGACTATTTTTCCGGTACCGGTTGATCCGGTACTTGTAATGCCCTTCGGCACCGTCAGTATGTAGTTTCCTACAACCGAACCTACGCCACTGGCCGAAAGAAAATAATCGGCTGTTGCCGTGGGCGTAAATTCAATATATTTCGACTGGAAACCCTGTCCCGTTGTCGCCGTGGTAATAAGAGTACCTGTTGAGTTGTATATCGCGAGTTGCGGATCAAAAAGCCCATTGAACGTAGAATTGGCCTCAAGCGAAAAACCATACGGTTCTCCAGCTACAAGATTGACCTTGAACCAATCGACATCGCCGGCTGGAGTAATGATGCCGTAATCTTTCCAGCCTGTTTCAACTTTTCCCGGCGATGTCGTATTAGCGGGAAAGTCATTACTGTCCGTATCCATTCCCGCATAGTCACCTATTAATTCAGCCATCACTGGATCTCCCGTTTTAACGTCGTTTATTAGTAGCAAAATTAAACGAAGATTACCCGAGTTTGTATCCTTTAGTCCATAGCATTGTATATTTGAAACGGGCCGGGGTTTGTAACCCCGGCCTTAACGTTTGCCTGAAAATCTTCAACAACCATAAACAACAGATTTTACAGGCCCAGCTCGCTTAATCCGGGATGATCGTCAGGACGTCTGCCTAGCGGCCAGAAGAATTTGCGCTCGGATTCTTTGATCGGTAGATCGTTAATGCTGGCAAAGCGGCGCATCATGAAACCGTGTTCGTTAAACTCCCAGTTTTCATTGCCGTAGCTGCGGAACCATTGTCCCGAGTCATCATGCCATTCGTAAGCAAAACGTACGGCAATGCGGTTGCCGGTGCAGGCCCATAACTCCTTGATTAATCGATACTCCAGTTCTTTGGCCCACTTGCGGGTCAGGAATTGATGAATTTGTTCATGCCCGACCGGAAACTCGGCACGATTTCGCCAAACGGTGTCTTTCGTGTAAACAAGCACGACACGGTCAGGATCGCGGGTGTTCCATGCGTCTTCGGCCATGCGCACTTTTTGGGCGGCGGTTTCGGGCGTGAAAGGAGGAAGTGGAGGTTTGTTTTCCATGATTTATCTCCTGGATCGATTAATGAGTAATAGGGGTAGACAGGATTGTCTACCTGGAAGAATGGTACCCTTTGTAGACAGTTCTGTCTACAATACGGACATGCAAACGAATATAAGCCAAGATAGACAATCCTTTCCAGCGCGAGAACGCATCCTTCTTGCTGCCCATGATCTTTTCTACCAAGAGGGCGTTCGTGCCACCGGCATTGACAGGATCATTGCCGAAGCAGGCGTGACCAAGGTGACTTTTTACCGGCACTTTCCCAGCAAGAATGATTTGATCGTCGCATTTCTGGAATACCGGCATCAACGCTGGATGGCGTGGTTCATTGATGCGCTGCAACGCCACGGCAATAACCTGCAAGCATTAGCACCCGCCTTGGCGGAGTGGTTCCAAAACGGCAGCTATCGCGGCTGCGCTTTTCTTAACGGCGTTAGCGAGCTTGGCGGTGCGATGCCTGAGGTGGTTGAGATTACCCGGAGTCATAAGCAAGACATGACACGAGCTATTGCAGACCTGCTGCCGCCTTCGGAGTTTAGGGAGCAGTATGCGGAGGCTCTATCCATAGCGGTGGACGGCGCTATCGTTCGAGCGCAATTCGACGAGAGTCCCGATAAAGCGCTTGAATCATTGAGCTTAGTTGTCAATTTGCTTCAGAGAAATTTATGAAGTCAGTTTTTTCATTCAAGTGATAACCCCGCTTCGCTTGCTAAGAACGTTACGAGTCAGACCTTCCAGGTTTTACGACTGCCATGGATGGCGGAAGTGCTGGAGCCGCCGGGAGCGGCTCCAGTAAAAACCTGGAAGGTCTCCATACCGGCAGTTCCTCACCTAAAAAAGTCTTGTAGGATATGCGGCGCGTATCTTATTGCTTTACGTCATGCGCGGAGAAAGCGAGTCGGTGAGTGTGTTGTGTTGGGTTACTTATACCAATTCAACCCGCAGCCCGGCACGACTAGCCGCTTCGCATTGGCGTTGATCGGAAGAGATAAAAATATCAGCTTTCAGAACCACAGCACTGCCGATATGCATGGAATCCATACCGCGCAGCACATTGTTTTCAATACTTGAGACTGCCTGAGCTAATACTGCCGGAGTAAGGTCGCATAGGGCTGCGTCTTCGATATCGGCTATTAACAACGATTTGAGTTGCCGATATTGAGCATCGGTAATTCTTGCTTCCCTATGTAAGCGGCAAAAGGCTGAAATAATTTCGGGAAGCGCGATACCGGCTAAGCCTATTTCTGTTGCCTTGTCGCACCACTCTAGAACTTTATCGGTTCCCGATTCATTGATATAGCGTTTGACAAAGGCTGATGTATCAAAAAAGACGAGCATCAGGCACCGGTTTCGCGTTCTTCCAGAATCATACGGCTGACGGAAACGCCATCCAATATCAGAGGTTGCGCCTTGCGTCGTTTCCACGAAGGGAGATCGGGCGTTATCGGAACAATGTCGGCAATAGGCTTGCCATTGCGCAGCACACGCACAGATTCGCCTGACTCGACGATGTCAAAATACTCCTTGGCGTGGTTTCGCACTTCTGTAAACGTAGCTTGTTTCATGGTCATCTCCAAGTGTACAAAATAATGTACATTATTGATGTGCGTTATTGTTACTGTCAAATAAGATTAGCTTAATAACTGCTGTTACGCATTGTCCACGAAAGTCATGAACAGCTCGTTTGATAATAGAACACGGATTCTATTGATTAGACGGATTTCTTAAACGCTTTTAATTTTATCTGTGTTTATCAGTCAAATCCGTGCCGTCAATGATCTATTACTTACAAACCAGAAATAAGATTTCCTTCCCAATGCCACTCCGATCTTCATCTAATTTTAATTAAATCCACAGGTTTCTTCTCATCTTGCCTCTGTAATCTTTACCCAAACATAGCGGCTTGGCCATGGAATGCCGGCCGCGATGACTTTGGGGGATGAACGGTTTTGCATCGTTCATTATTAAACAGATAAACAGGGGTTTAACGAATATGCCACTCGGTATAGGTAATATCTTCAACGGGCTCTTTAAGCAATATGGTCATACGGTGATCCTGTTGCTGCGGTTCATCGACATAGCCATGCTAATCGGTGCCGCTTGGGTTTCTCATTATTTCTGGCTGCGCCAGAAGAATCGATGCCAGTAGTATACGCATTTTCCA
>CAZJOY010000078.1:0-16570 GCA_964547705.1 uncultured Methylobacter sp.
TCCGGGTCAAAGTCGATTTTCATATTTTATTGTAGTAACAAAAAAATATTTAAGCCAATGCTTTGTTTTGTGAGTGCGTTCGGCTGACGCAAGGAAGCCCAACCTACGCACTCATCGCGTTTTTTCACCTCTTCAATGCTGCCAATCCGAACATCGCCGTCAAACTCGAAAGTTGATATTGCCACGGTTCATTTAGGTTACGAGGTGATAACCCAACAGTTAATATCAATACCTTAAGCCAACGTCACATCAATATGCTTACCCAGCGCGTTGGCGGCGGCCTCTAGTTGATCGAGCCGGGAAGCATGGCCAAGATCGAACAGCCGGTCAACCTGAGGCCCTTTCCAGCCTAATCGGCGTGCCAACTCGGCCTTCCTAACGCCTTGAATCATCATTTCCCGATACACGGCCAGCTTGATGCTTTCCAACGCTGAAGGCCTGACTGTAGGCAAGTCAGGGCATACAGACGGTTCAGGTAAAGCCTTTCTGGCATCGACATAAAACGATAACGCGGTTTCCAGCGCATCGACAGCTTGGCGTAAAGCTTCTTCTTCTGTCTCGCCAAAGGTGATAGCTTCCGGTACGTCCGGAAACGTGACCAAGAAAGAGCCATCGTCAGGGGTTAGGATAACGGGATAATTAAACATGATTGCTCCTTATTTCAACCCAAGTTGACGTTTTATGGCCGCTTCCATCCCTTTGCCAAGTTCGGCGGTGCCGTGCATTGGCAAAGTTGATTGTTTTCCATTTAAAAACACCTTCAGATGCGAGCCTTTGCCCTCTTGAAAGGTTGCTCCTTGTTGCTCCAGCCATTTCTTCATTTGTTTTGAGTTCATGGCTAAACAATAACACTTCTGTTGTGTTTTTCAATATAAGCATAACAGATGTATTGTTTTTTATGCTGCCTTACTGGCTTTCGCCAGTGATAGGCTGGGCTGACGCCAAGTAGCCGAACAGGTCGGAGGGCTTCGTGTCTCAGCTCAACCTACTTGCTATCAATCAGCCCATCTTACCAGGTTACCAGGTTACCAGGTTATCTTTGACCGTTAGGTATTAATATTAGTTAGGTATACGTTTAGCAGCAATAATATCTGCTGGCTTTTTATATAGATCTATTACTGCATTATGAAAGTTATGATTTGACTTCATATTTTTCATAAAACTCTTGATATATTTATTTACGGTGACAGAGCTTATTTTATTATCATCAGCATGCTCTACCATTCCAATTTGGATTTGTATTGGAATATTCTTTCCATAATCTTCAATCATTGTATCGTATGAGTCTGACTGGCCTAGAGAAACTCGTACGCTATTTAATAAAAATAGTTCTATAAATTGTAGTTTTGAAAGTCTTGGGTGTGTATATACTTCATATGCGCTTTCTCTTAATGCATCAGTAAAAAATTCATATCCAAATCTATCACACATAGTCTTAGTAATAATGCATAATAGTTGAACAGGGGTCAGCTTTTTCAACTGGCTTTTTGACTCACTAGAAGTTGAGTCAAAATAAATTTCTGCAGCATTTCTAAAAGAATCCATTACTAATTTTTTGATAATTTCGTATGGTGTAAGATAAGCTGCCAATAAGAAATTTCCGTCGTGAAAAACTTTCAATATGCGATAACTTTCATCTGTAAACGATATATTATTTATCGCTTCTAAAATTTCAGGGCAATCTCGCTTTAATCCAATATAGAAGAAATAAGAAGTTGCCCAATAAATTTCATATATAGACTCACTAATAACAGCTTTGTTTTCACGATCTAAACCCAATGCATAAAAATACTCTGCAAAAGTTCTATGCCTGAAGCTAATCGTATTTTCTAATTTATTAAAAGCAAATATCTCTGTCTTATTTATCAATTTATCAAATATTAATTCTTTATTTATTTTTAGATTTCTAGAATCTGTGTAAGTATCAAAAATAGCCCTAGTATCACCAATTGATATTTCAATTAAAGAATGATTCATTATGAATTGTGCCAAACAAATTGTCACGTTGTTTATAACATCATACTCTTGTTGTGATTGCAGCCCTTTATCCATATCCCAGCGACCTAAATTTAACTCCATAAATTTATTGTATAGGTCTGTCATTGTTGATGGTATTTCCTGAACATTCTCACTTAAAAGTTTTGCGAGCAATATTGCTGATATTGGTGTTTTAGGCAGAACCCTAAACAAGTGGGATTTATCTAAATCTTTAATTAGTTTATTCTTTATGTTTGAGTTATTACAAATTATTTCAACCAAAGAAACTATTTGTTTAATAGTCAATGGACAAAGCACATAACGAGAAAACTTTTTATCAATTTCGGATTCTAACTCAATATCGTCTAACGATCTTGTTGTTACTATTACCTTAGTATTTTCGTCTCCACACGAACTTTGATATATTTTATTAAGAAAGCATAATCTTTCTTTACTATTAATTCTAATTTCATCCAACCCATCAACGACTATTAGATATTTTTCAAAATATTCAAACCCGTTTCCAGATATTACTTTATCCTTTACTTTGTTTAAGTCTCCTTCATACTTACTAGACAGTTCCGTTGCGGTTACAATAATAGGCAAGATCCTTTTCTCATTAAAAACTTGTGGATCTGAATATGATTTTACTAGTTCTGCAACAAGAGTAGACTTTCCTGTCCCCATCATTGCCTCAACTATTATGTGATTTTCAGTATCTAATATGCTTTCCAAGTTAACTTTTTTTTGTTTATTAGCTGTCTTTTTAAATTTCCTATCTGTTCTGATCTTAATAAGCTCTTGCGGAACGTAAATTTCTAAACTAGATATATCAACAAGAGAATTATTTTTTCTCATGTTATCTGCTATTAATTTAACATTTCTTAAATACTCTCCTGTTTGTACAGATACATCTGACCAAAACTGAGAATAGAATTTATCAACTAAAGATGTAACTTTTTCAGCAGGAATAAACTTTATATTTTTATTTTTATATTTATGATGTATTTTTTCTTGTGCTCCATTTGTAATATTTCCGTTTGATATTATCCAAATCTCACTTAAGAATATTTTTCGTAATCCCCCACTAATTTTTCTTTCAATTTCACATTCTTCTATTTGCCTATTAACTTCTTCATGATCTTGTTTAATTTGTCCTATTTTAACGATACAACCAATATATTCGACATTATCAAGCGTTGTATCAGATTTTGTTAATACAAAATCTGCACCCATCTCACCTATACCATGAGTGTATTCAACTTCGGTGATATTTGGTAATTTAGGTAACAGAGCAGAAAGGAGAGGATGGAAATCCTTAACTTCATCTTTTAGAGCTTTTATTCTATTGAGCTTGTAATTTTCCATTTGAATTTCCTAATTTTTATTAGTGCGTAGGAGCGCGTAGATACAAGGATGGGCTGACGCAAAGAAGCCCAACAGATCGGTGCTGCTAAACCAGTAGCCAGTAGCCTGGATGGAGCTTACGGAATCCAGAATTTTAAAACTCGAATTATTCCGTATCCCGCAAGCTTCATACGGACTACGAGACTAAATCAGCCTGCCGAAAACCAAAAAACATCTTCTTCGGCACGACCAACATCAAGTATCAGGTTAATGTATCAAACCCATTTGAAAGCATATCCTTACAAATTTCAGAAACTAAGAATGAATTTGAAAGAAAGCTGAACGCGAACCAACAACTTCGCCGTAAAAAATTTTTAAAAATTTGAGTTTAAGCCACTTGAAAAAAATCATTGCCATCCCCACATGGGGCACCGGGAAATTAATTTTTCCTAAACAAGATACTGTATTAGATAATTTGACTATTGATGGTGAATAAAAATGAAAAAAATAACACTGATTTGCTCAAGTTTATTGTTGGCAACTAGCTCTGCCGTTTTTGCAGTTGAAAATCATGGAAAGGCCGCACTTGAACGTGCGAATGCGGCGGCTAGCGCAAGCGATGCAAAAGAAATTGTGAAGCAGGCAAGCGCGGCATTAGAACATAGCCTGGCATCGGCTATAGTTCTTAAAGGCGCTCCACAAAAACACATGCAATCTGCTTCCAACCATCTGGAAGAAGCTATTAATGCAGGCAATTTAGGTCATGCGGATCAAGCCAAAACACATGTTAATACAGCAATAAGCGAAATCCAGGGAGCAAATACATAAAGTAAATTTAATAGCGGTATATTGAATTTAACGGAAGCCGGTTTTATACCGGCTTCTTTGTATTTAGCAGAATGCTATCCCGAGCCTGTTGTTTTTTGCAGCGGCCGGTTGACTGATATCGTCAGTGCGTAGGTTGGGCTGACGCAAGGAAGCCCAACGCATCGGAACCGTAAAGTGTTGGGCTTCGTACCTCAGCCCAACCTACTTGCTAAATTATTAACCAGATTTATGTTTTACCGCCCGTACCAAGAAACAGGCGCATGACTTCCTCTTTTCCTATGGCTCGAATTAGTTCCCGCGCAGCGCAATAAATGAACAATAAAATCACGAGCCAAATCTGAATCAACCAGAAATGCGGCCAGACGATTTCTGCCAGCAGATGCTGGTTAGCTGTTACAAAACTCCCGTATTCCCGCAAGGATGGAACAATCTGTTCAACGTAGCGGAAGGTGAATGTCGCTGCAAAATAAATACTACTTTTCCAAATAACGTTATGAAGCAGGGGTTTATCGGAAAATTTACTAGTGAACGATAAATGGTCAACAACCAGAACTACTTTGGCGATAACCAGCGCGCCAATTGCCGCGCCTGCAAAACTGGTCATCGAAATGCCGTATTCCCGGAGAATCAAACTTTCAGTCAGTTCCAGCAAGCTGAAGGAAAGGAAAAAAAACAGTGCCGGCGGCAACATAAGCAGATAATTGCGTTTCAAGGTTTTGAATACTTGTCTCATTTTGGGCCGCCGCGTCCGCTTTTTTATTAGATATGTCATTAAAGCACGCCGCAGCTTGAGTTCAAATAGCCGCTGAGAGCTTTTTAGAAAACTGTTTTCACCAACCGCCATGTCTGTTTGGTGATTTTAGAGGGCATTTTAAAAATGCGCGATTATAGTGGTCTTTAACTACACTTCGTTGGACAATAAAAAAACAGCCAAGCCTTTTCCGGCTTGCGGTTTTTTTGCACTTGGAGGCGACGGGAATGGTAGTGGTATTTTGTACGCCCTCCGATGACGGTATCCACATTATTTCTTTTAGAAAGGTGAATAGACGTGAGCAAACGAAATTTGAAAACAAAGCCCTCTAATATAGACTGGGCGGCGGTGGATGCCGCGCCCTTGGCTGATGTGCCTGATGAGGACAACCCGGAATTAACCTCCGAGGAATTCTCCGAACTGCGGCCATTGGCCGAGGTATTGCCAGAGCTGAATTTAGGCAAACAGCGTATTACTATTATGCTGGATGAAGCAGTGGTTCAGGCATATAAGGCTAAAGCAGGCGGACGCGGATACCAGACGCTCATTAATGACACGTTGCGCCGGGCATTGGAGGCTGGTAGCGTAAAAGAAGCGTTGAGAGAGGTGATACGGGAAGAGTTGCATCGGGCTTGATTGCTGCCAAATACCCTCCCCTCATTGCCGCCTACCCTTAGTCACGAGAAGTTTTACTTAAGCTTGCCTGACGAAGTTCAATAATTTTGCTGACGATTTGCTTGAACAAGACGGGTGGTAAAAATCCATAGTCGTAAGTTCCAGCTTTTCCTGGTATTGGCCGTAAATCATATCCCGGCCATAAAAATTCATTAAAGTCATCAAGAATAATCCATGACCGTTCACTATCCAGCCCAAGATGCTTTTTTACCTTAGGCGGAATTTCAATGGCGACAGCTGGATTAATAGGAGGAGTATGCGTGATAGGCGCAACGGTAAGTGTTCGGCTATCGTTTTCGTTTTTGACGACCAAAATAACAGCACAGGGTCTGTTTTTTTAAGCCCTCGTTTTTTCCTGCTTCGTATTCATTCCGCCATAAATATGAATAGGAAATAACAAGCCCACATTCCGGTTCCGGTAGCGCCATACTGGCTTAATCATCCATCAAGTCATTCAGATGATCGTGTGCTGAGTCCATTTGTGCTGTAGCAATTGCATTAACAGTTTGCTCCGGCAGTTCGCTTATATGATAAGCGTGCCGTGATTGGGCTTTGAGTGATAAATATTCTTTAAAGTCATGTTCGGAAACAAAATAGCCGCTGGTTCGCCCATGACTTGTAATCGCGATAGCTTCCCGTTGAACTTGCTCTTTGTATTGCCCGAAATTTTTGACAAATTTGGTTGCTGGAACTTCTTGCATGACGCGCCTCAACTGCACAAAATACGTATATTGCGGAAAATACGTAATATGTCAATAATCACGAAACCCGCGCATTGCAATTGCGCGACTACCTACTTAATGCGAAACAAATTGGAGTACAGGCTTTGCCTGTTAGCAAGCAGAGCTTGCACTCCTGATGGAGCAAGCGACTCACACTGTCCCTCATTAAACGGATAGTCGATTGCACGAACAGAAAATGGACTGGGAAGATAGGATAAGGCGTGGCTGAACTTTTATTTCCTGCTTAAACCATAATCAGGATGTCTACGTTGGTGCTTAACGACCGTTACCCGAAGCACATCATTTGCCAAATAAATAACGTAAGGAAAGCGTTTCATCAACGCTCGACGTATATCACTGTCAACAATTTGCCATTGCGTTGGCAATGCCGCTATCTTAAATATTTGACGCTCAAACTCGTTCAGAAACTCAATCCCTAAACTTTGTGAACATTGATTGTAGTAATCGATGATGTCGCGTATTCCT
Source organism: uncultured Methylobacter sp. (assembly GCA_964547705.1). Taxonomy (GTDB): domain Bacteria; phylum Pseudomonadota; class Gammaproteobacteria; order Methylococcales; family Methylomonadaceae; genus Methylobacter_A. The sequence goes on from CAZJOY010000078.1 coordinate 6,787, forward strand.
GCTCAATGGCTGGATGATATTCAACCCGCATTCGTAGTCTTGCCATTAACTGCGTATGCGATAAGGGCTCTACTTCACCGTTTTCAATCTCGCTATCACGACGTTTTGCCAATGCGAGCGCCTCATCATCTGAAATCTCCGGCACGACAAGATACGGAGTTTCAAGGCTTTCCCATAAAGTCTCGGCCAGCATCGCTCTGTCATGTGGACTTAACTTTAAAACTTCACTGGCAATCTGCTCAATATTCATAAAATAGCCCCAAAACGTAGTTTAAAACTGATGTGTGAACCAGTTTGCCATAGCTGGAATGGTTAGGCACAAACAGCATACGTACATCCGATTACATTTTATTGGACAATAAAAAACCCGCTAAGTCTTTCGGCTTGCGGGTCTTTATTTGTGAACTTGGTGGAGGCGGCGGGAATTGAACCCGCGTCCGCAAGTACTCCGCCACAAGGTCTACATGCTTATCCCGCACTTTTGATTTAACCAGTGACTACCCGTCGGGCCAAGAAAATCACCAGCGATTCCGTAGAGTTTTAGCGCATCCACACCGGACAGATTTCAGCGCGATCTTATGTAGATGACCTCTGAGCGCCTCTCATACCTAAAAGGTACTAAAAACTCCACCCGCATAAGCACAGATGGTCAGAGGAATGGTGCTGTTTTTAAGCAGCTAAAGCCATTGAGTAGTTTTCGTCATTTGCGAATACTTTAGTTTCAGTAGATTTTACGAGGTGTACTGTCCTCGGCATGCACTTAAGGTTTCGCTACCCACGTCGAAGCCATGTCGCCCCCTTAATGTGTATATTATATGAATTGGCTAAAAATTGTACAATTATTTTTTTAGGTCAATGTTTATAAGGAGTTGAGGGTGATTACCAGATTTCTTCAGAAACAGTGTGCATCAAGGCGGCTCTGCTCTTCTTCGATTTAGACTTGAGAAAAACTATTGATCATGGATATTGCGCAAGTTGCACTATCGTCATCCCGGCATGGATTGCCGGGATCCACGACTGCCATGGATGCAGGAGGTAGAGCAACGCAGGAGCAGTTGCCGAGCAGCCAGGGAGGGCAATGCCAAATTAGGCCATAAGTCTTGCCATTCGGGATTACTTAATTCGATTAATCGCTTTTTGGCTATCCGAGACCAGTTCTTGAGTTGTTTTTCTCGCAAAATTGCGGATTCCATCCGTTCGTGAACTTCATACCATACCAAATCATGTACGCCGTAGCGCTGGGTAAATCCGGGAATTAAATTTTGGCGGTGTTGATATACGCGTCCGATAAGATTGGATGTGACTCCAATATAAAGCGTCCCGTTTGGGCGATTGGCAAGCATGTAAACACAGGGTTGTTTTTCCATACGCTCACTCTAGCACATCCCTGTGATCTGAATCCCGGCATTCCCTGCCGGGATGACGACGAAAAAGACGCTTGTATTAATCAATCAGCATCCGGGATAAAGGACTATTGCTATCTATTGCCGGTTGTCGATCGGCAACACCGCAAGACTCGATAATCCCTTCCAGTTGCTTGATCTGCTCGGCATGTTGTTTATCGATATTTTCTATCACTTGCAACACCTCGCCATCTATCATGTTAATAGTGTTGCTTATCCCTTTGTTTAATCCTCTTAAAGCGCTTTTTTCCAGCGACGGCTTTAATTTCTTCAATATAAAAAAAGGAGTTAGCCAGGTAATGGCGATTAACAAGCTGCTGTGTATCGCAAAATCGACGCCCAAATAATCGACCTCGGTCATGTTGCTGGTGTAATAACCGATAAAGACTTGGTAGCCGACCCAGCAAAGGGCCGCAAGCGGAAGGACTATTTCGCATAAGCGCATAAACTTTAAAAAACCGCGATGCAACGCATTGCCGGGGTTCGCTAACGCTTGTCGGGCGGTCAGTTCTGTTTGTGCATGGATGATTTTAGGCGCTTTTTCACGCACTGCGGACAGCTGTTTTTTAAGCGGACTGACCGGAACGCCCAGTTGGTCGGCATCGCTGACAAATTCATCCAATGCATCGTCAAAGCGGGCTTCGGCCCAGTCATCCCATAAGTTCGATTGAGCTCCTGCCGCATATTTGGCAGCCACCGGGCTGACTAATAAATCGGCTGCGTGATCGGCATAATGCCGCGCCAATTGCTGAGTAGGCCAGGAAAATCCCTGCTGCAACACTTGGCTTGTACGCTGCCATTGGCCCTGCCACAGCGCCGGTAATTTCTGCAACGCCGAACTGGAACCCAATAAGCGGCCGATGTTTTGCAGGTTTTGCTTTAACTCGTCTTTTTTAATCTTGGAATTTCTTTGTTCCAATTGTTCAACGATATGCTCGTTAGCCAATGAGCCGATAGTCTCTTCCAATGCGGCAAACTCATCGGCTTGCGGGCTCTCGGTACAGGCTGTTTTGAAGATAATCGGCTCGGCGAATCCGGCTTTACTGAGTTGCTGTTTGAAATCTTCATACTGTTCGGTCTGGCCCCTGTCCCACTGGTTCAGTACAAACAGCCATGCATGCCTGCCGCCTTCTGCAAGCAGCAAGCGCCAAGCTTTCTCATCGCGATAGCGTTCGGGACTGACCACATAGATCAATACATCGATATGCGGCAGCCATTCCAGCACTTGGTGTTTATTGCTTTGTTCGGTGCTGTCGAAATCGGGCATATCGATCCAGATGATGTTTTTCCCGGACTCATCATCATGCTCGGCGATTTTGATTTGCGCCAGCGGCAGTTGCTCGGGCAAATGGCTTATTGAAACGCTCCGGTGATGATAGAGCGTGACTTCCCGAGACGTGGGCCGCTCGACACCGGCCCGGGCGATGGCTTTGCCCGCCAAGCGGTTCAACAAGGAACTTTTACCGACGCCGGTGCCACCCATGAACGCGACAATCAACGGCCTGGAACCGCCATGATTAAACAATGTATCGGGCGTTCGCGTATCAATATCATTTAACTGTTGCGCGGCGTCGCTGTTAATCCAGCCTGCGGCCAGCGCCTGATCCGCCCAGCGTTTTGTTGTTTGTACCAAACTAGAGTAGTCGTAAGCCATGGCGCTTTTCCGTCAGTTGAAGCTCTGCTGCACGCAGTTGGTCAGGAGATATATTAAAGTAAGTCGTCATCGATAATTGCTCAGGCAATCGCAAGAGTTTCTTGCGTAGGCTATCGATAAATAACGCCTGTTTTACGGCATTGAACTGGTTTTGTTTTAACTCGGCTTCCACTTTGTGCATGTAGCCGCCGACCGCGCTTTCAGCCAACAGCGAAGTCACAGTCAGCATCGCCGGGGCAATGACCAAATCATCCACGCCTATGCCGCCCAGATAAAAGCTGATTGCAATCACGGTAGCATCGGTAGTCGCCCGGGTTGCCCGCAAGCTGTTTAACACGACCGGCTGGTCTTGCAGTTTGTAATACAAGCGATGCGCGGCGCTTTCGACATCCTGCTGAAACGACAGATGATAATTTTTCGCCGCCTCGGCAAAACCCTGTAACGCATCCTGTCTATTGCTGCGCAACAGGGTGTTCAGTTGCCGCCACCACTGGCCGTCCTGGTTCTGATGGCCTTGTTCGGCCCTATCCAGCAGTTTATCGCCCAACTGAATCAAGGTATGTTCGGCTATTTGGTTTAGCAAGCCGATTTCGTAACTGCTGTCGGCAATGTGTAAACTTTTGCGGCCCAGTTTCATCAACTGCTTGACCGGCCAGGTCAAAACCTTGCGGGTACCGGCCAGCACGCGGACCAATCCGGGCACTTCCAGCAAGTTCAATAATTCGGCTATAGCAAGCTGGAAGGTTTCATAATGATGCGGATGATCCAAGTAGTCGCGCTGGTAACTTTCCATCGCCTGTTTGATCATCAGGTCGACTAATTCCTGCCAATCATTTAACGCTTGATGCTCGGCAAGAACCGGTTCCAGCCAGGTCTGCCAATGCCGTTTCAATAACTCCTGTTCAAAACGCGCATGTTTTTCCGGCTTTACTTTATGCGCCAATTGATTAATCAGTTGCTGTTTGGACTCCGGCCACACGGGCAATCCGCCCGGTTTTTGGTAATACAGCGGCACGACCTCGGGAAACTCGTCGGTTCGAGCTTGCCGCCACTTTTCTTTTAACGATTGGATAATGACCGACTCGGAACCTTCAACCAGTTTATTCAGGCAAATCATGGTCGGTTGATGCAGTTCTTCAATAGCCGCCATGATGTCCCAAACCGATTGATCGGCATATTTTTCCTTGCTGACCACCAGGATAATCATGTCCGCCAAAGCAACCGCCCTGATCACGCCTTCCCGGTAGGTCGCTGAATCTATCGAGTCGAAATCCGGCGTATCCCACAACACGCCATCCGGAAACAGTTTTGAATCGGTGGTGTTTTCTGTCAGCGAATAGCAATCAAATCTATCCTTGCTGAGTTGTGCTTGTTGCAGTTGTTGGAAGCGTCCGAAATAACGTTGCAGTCCGCTGCAATCCCCAACGCTGACGCCGTTACAGAAACCTTGGGGATGAATGGTATAACCGGCCAGCGGACTAACTCCGGCGACGTCACTATTTAATAACACGTTGACGATTGAACTTTTTCCTGCCTGAGTCGGCCCCACCACGGCCATCTGCAACAACGGTTGGACTGACGAATCGATCAGCTGGCCCTTACGTATGAAAGCTTCCGCCAAAATCAACTGATCAATCCGTTGTTGATAGCTTATTTTGACAGCCTCATTACCCAGCTGAGTCAAAACCGTCTGATAACGTTGTTTTAGTAATTGGATAAATTCCAGCATAAAAAGCTATCTCAGGGTTATAATGACTGACTATTTTACTTTGTTTGGCGATTCAGCATTATATAATCACAATCTCAAACCGCGTAAATAGCATGATATGCGCCCGTACTTAAACTTGAGGTTATCCCTATGAAGAAATTACCTATTCTTCTGCTCATTCTTTCCTGCACATCTTTAGTTGCCTGCAGTAAAGGGCAACAAATCAACGGTCATACTACCCGTACCGCTTTTAAATCAGTCAAAGCCCTGAAAAACCGCTTATCTCCCGATGCTCGCATTGAATTTGAAGTCTCTTTCTGGACACTTCGCGACTCTATTAAAAACGAAAAAGAATTCCTTAACACTGTCGATGGCAAAAAACCAGAAGAAATCATCACAATGGGTAAAGAACTTTATCAACAACGGAAAAACTCCGGCTTTGCAGGCTATGAAAAGTACTCAAGCTGGGAGGAAATGATCGCCAAGTTCGGCAAGGAAAGGCTCGATCAAGAAAACCGCAAAGGCAAAGAAGACGCCAAAGATAAAGCCAACGACGTTTTGTACAAACTCTAACCGTATTAGCGCCCAGGCAAGGCTTTTTGCTCGGTTAATACCGCAACAAATTGACTTGCCTCAGCGATTGTCTGTTCCATCGCACTGATAAGCTGCGAAATATCAATCCCTATCTCAATAAATTCGTGCCTTAATGCGGCAATCGCCTGGGCATTAAGATTGTGTTTAAGATACAACACCTGATCTTTAAACGCCGCCAATACCGGCTGGATTTTAGCTTCGGCTTTTTGCATGGTTTTGATCAGCCTGACATAATTTTGCCGGGCTACTTTTAACTGTTGCTTGCTGTGGGCTCGCAGATTACGGTTCGTGTATTCATTGAGCTCGTTTTCCCATTCTCTAAACAGCGCCTCGCTGACCTCTTCAATCGCCCTGATTCGATCGCTGACCGCCTCCGATTTAGCACAGCAAAATTGGTACTGCCTGTTCAGTAAATTGTATCTATGGTCCAGTGCTGTTTCGTTTACGCTGACTAAAGTTTTAAACCGCTCCAACGCATCTTCAAACTCGTTCCTGGTTTCCTGCAAACCGATGCAGGCCTGCTCAACATGAGAAACAACTATATCGCGTTTATGCTCACCAATGGATTCCCGGGCGCTGTAATAAACGGTGCGGATTTTTTTTGACAGGAAGCGGCTGATTAAATTTAACGATTTTTTTGCCAAATCGTTTGATGGGGGTTTGTTATGATCGGCCATTGGAGCTTTGCTTAAATTTTATTACTTGGTTTGTAAATGCTCATACAGCACACGCGCAATGCTGATAATCAAGAAACTAAAAAGTTTTATTCACCACGAAGACACGAAGAAATAAAACTTCGTGCCCTTCGTGTCTTCGTGGTGATATTTTTTACGCCTCTTCATGATTCCCGTGGATATACCGTTATTCGGCAATTATTCCCGCCGCCAACTGGTGGTACCGTCTGGACAATCTTCCAAAATCACGCCCTGTTCTTTTAAGTCATTACGGATTTTATCGGCCAAAGCCCAGTCTTTGGCTTTTTTTGCAGCAATCCGAGCCTGGATCTGCTGTTCGATATTATCTTCCCCAACCGCAGCATCAGCGCTACCTTTAAGGAAAGTATCCGCATCACCCTGCAATATTCCTAACAAGCCGCCTAAAAATTTCAGACTGGACGCCAACTCTCTCGACCGTTCAATATTATTTTCTTTTTTTGCCGTATTGAGCTCCCTAACTAAATCGAATAAAACCGACAAAGCAACCGGCGTATTAAAATCATCATCCATCGCTTGGTCAAAACGTGTTTTATAAGCCTCTTCGAACGTTGCATCGGCTACTGTTTCCACCCCGCGCAAAGCGGTATATAACCGCGTTAAAGCCGCTTTGGCGTCGTTAAGTTGCTCATCGGAATAATTCAGCGGACTGCGGTAATGACTGGAAAGAATGAAGAAGCGAATCACTTCCGGACTGTACTTTTTCAGCACTTCACGCACGGTAAAGAAATTGCCCAACGACTTGGACATTTTTTCATCGTCAACGCGCACAAAGCCGTTATGCATCCAGACATTGACAAATTGCTCGCCGGTCGCGCCTTCGGATTGAGCGATCTCGTTTTCATGATGCGGAAACTGTAAATCCATGCCGCCGCCGTGGATGTCGAAATGATTGCCAAGGCAGCAAGTAGACATCGCCGAACACTCGATATGCCAGCCGGGACGTCCCAAGCCCCACGGCGAATCCCACGCTGGTTCATTGACTTTAGCCATTTTCCATAACACAAAATCCATCGGATTGCGCTTGGCCAAATCGACATCAACCCGTTCGCCGGCCTGTAAATCATCGAGATTCTTGCCCGATAACTTGCCGTAATCTTTAAACTGGGTCACCGCGTAAAACACGTCGCCATTCGTACCGACATAAGCCAGGCCTTTATCGACCAAAGTTTTAATCATCGCAATAATATCGGTGATGGATTGCGTTGCTCTTGGTTCAAGGTCGGGCGGCAACACGGCCAGCGCCCGCTCATCCTCGTGCATCGCGTCAATAAAACGCTCAGTCAGCTTGCCGTATTCTTCGCCGTTTTCGAGCGCGCGCTGAATGATTTTGTCGTCAATATCGGTAATGTTGCGCACGTAAGTCAACTGATAACCCTGATAGCGAAAGTAACGCGCAACCGTATCGAACACCACCATGACCCGCGCATGGCCGATATGGCAATAGTCGTAAACCGTCATGCCGCAGACATACATGCCGACTTTACCTGCTACGCGCGGCTGAAACGGTTCTTTTTTTCGGGTCAGGGTGTTATATATTTTTAACATGTGAGCTATTTGCGAAGCCCATTAAAACGGGCGGAATTAAATAATTGAGAAACTAAAAAGAAAATAACCTGTTTAAAAAACGCATCAACAAACGGACAGATTGACTACAAACATTATTGCAGACTTGGCTAGATATAACAAAGTCCAATTAAACCCAGTGCGACCAGTGTAAGCCAACAGCAATTAGTCCACAAAAAATACAAAAACCACGAAATATCCACCTTTAATATTTTCGTGCTTTTCGTGGATCAATTGATTTTTCCATGCTTATCTTTTTTATCCGCTTTTCGTCTTCAAACTCAAGCTTGGTTTGCTAATCATATCGCAATTATCATGAGCTAATCGTAGCGCTTTACCCCTCTCTGGCAAGCATGGCGGAGTTTGACCAGTCAAGCGCACGCTTCTCTTTCAACACAAAAACACTTAAAATTTGTTTTTCGCATCAACTTAATTAGGAAATCCATGCGCACTTTCATTTTCTCTATGATGCTGTTTTTAACCACAACACTCTCATTTGCAACGGAAAACAAAATGACTGACACATCATCAAAAGTTAAATTAACAACATCTCTAGGTGAAATTATTATTCAGCTGAACCCTGAAAAAGCGCCTATTTCATCAGCAAACTTTCTGACTTACGTTAATGAAGGCTTTTACAACGGCACCATTTTTCATCGCATCATTCCCGACTTCATGGCGCAAGGCGGCGGTTTCGATACTAATTTCAACCAAAAAGCGGTACATGACCCAATCAAAAATGAAGCCGATAACGGCCTGCCGAACAAACGCGGCACTTTAGCTATGGCACGCACTAATGTTCCCGATTCGGCAACCGCCCAGTTTTTTATCAACTATAAAGATAACTCATTCTTGAACCATACCAGCCCAACGCCAAGCGGCTGGGGCTATGCGGTATTCGGCGAAGTTATTGAAGGTATGGATGTTGTCGACGCAATGTCTAAACAACCTACCGGCAACCGCGGCGGTCATCAGGATGTGCCTAAAACCGACATCGTTATTGAAAAAGCTGAAGTTATAAAATAGGCTTAAGGTAAAAGGTTCAGGGTGAAAGGCGTATAAGCCGTACCTTGAACCTTGAACCTTGAACCTTGAACCTTGAACTTTGAACTTTGAACCAAGAAATCCTGTTCATCTCAGACCTGCACATTTCGCTGGATAAGCCTGAAATCACCCGTCGGTTTCTTTCCTTTCTCAGCGACAGGGCGCCCAAAGCTGCCGCCGTCTATATACTTGGCGATCTTTTCGATGCATGGATAGGAGACGATGACTTCACTCCACCCAACAATAAAGTCCGGACGCAGCTTAAACAACTGACCAACTCAGGCACCCCGGTTTTTTTGCAACAGGGCAACCGCGACTTCCTGCTGGGCGAACGATTCTCTGAAGATACCGGCGTTAGGCTGCTCGATGAGTACGCTGTGATCGATTTATTTGGCACGCCGACACTACTCACCCACGGCGACTTACTATGTACCGACGATCTGCCCTACCAAGCATTTCGCGTCAAATCGCATAGTCCGGAGTGGCAACAGTCCGTATTGTCTAAACCTTTATTTTTGCGCTTATTGGCGGCGCGCTGGTACCGCATCCGAAGTTATTTCCATAAGCGAAAGAAAAATCAGGACATTATGGATGTGAATCAGGATACTGTAATTCATGTAATGCGCGAACGGCACTGCCGGCGCTTGATTCATGGACATACGCATCGGCCTGCCATCCATAATTTCAACATTGATGGTCAATCGGCCCAACGCTTTGTATTGGCCGCTTGGAGTAAGAATGCTGCCGAAGTATTATGCTGGAACGACAGCGGTTATAAAATTGACCCCCTGTAATTGATTCGCCCGTTTTGTGACATCAAAAAGTTGAGTTTATATTCAACATCTTCATTTCAGTTAATACTGAAAAATAATATTAATTAGCCGAACACTTTTTATATATTGCCAACGTTTCGATCAATAATATTTCAGATATCTACTCATAGCGACATATCTTGAGAAATTAAAACTCTTGAAAACACCCTGTGTTTTATCAAAACGTTACATGCGTCATTCAGGGCTAATACCTTTAAAAGTTGACTTTTTAGGCAAAATCATTAAATTTAGGCGCCTAGAGTGAAAATTTCCTGTCTCCATGGAACATG
>CAZJOY010000079.1:0-16257 GCA_964547705.1 uncultured Methylobacter sp.
GGAGGAGTTCATCGCGCCGCGGTATCATCTGAGCGAGGCGCAGCATCGGGCGCGCCAAATTTCTGGAAACATTCGGCATACAAATATAGGACGGAGCGGGTCCTGCGCTGAATTCCAACGGAGCCCGTGGGAACGAGGGGAGACGAACGTGATTGAACTGCTAGGCTGGGTTCCGCTGTCTCCGTTGCTTGGCTTCTTAATGCTGGCATTAGCCGGCAGACGACTTCCCAAACCGCTGGTTGCCTGGGTGGGCGTCGGAACCGTGGCGGTCTCGATGTTATTAACCGCTTTGATCGGCGTCGAATTCCTGAAGGGGACGGTGCAGATCTATCGGATGGTGTTGGGCAATTGGATGGAAGTCGGCAATTTGTCGGTACCTATCGGCTTCTATCTGGACGCGTTGTCTCTGACGATGATGTTCGTCGTGACCGGCGTCGGCTTTTTGATTCATCTGTATGCGGCCGGCTTTATGAAAGACGATCCCGACTATGCGCGTTTTTTCGCCTATATGAATTTGTTTGTGTCCGCGATGCTGGTGCTGGTGCTGGCGGATAACCTGGTACTACTTTACCTGGGCTGGGAAGGCGTTGGCCTGGGCAGTTATCTGCTGATCGGTTTCTGGTATGAAGACCCGAACAACGGCTATGCCGCGCGCAAGGCTTTTGTAATGACGCGGATAGGCGATACATCGTTGTTGATAGGATTGTTGCTGCTGTTTATAGAACTGCATACGTTCGATATTCAGGCCTTAATGTTCCGTGCTACCGGTCTTTGGGCTCCGGGCTCTGCATTGTCTGTCGCCGTTGCGGCGTTGCTGCTGGGCGGCGCGCTGGGTAAATCGGCGCAATTGCCGCTGCAATCCTGGCTGCCCGATGCGATGGCAGGTCCCACGCCGGTTAGCGCGTTAATACATGCCGCGACGATGGTCACGGCCGGCGTTTACCTGATTGCCAGGACGCATGATGTGTTCGCGATGGCGCCGCCGGTTCAATGGGTTGTCGCAGTGATTGGCGCGCTGACCTTATTGATGGCCGGTTGTTCGGCGCTGGCCCAGACCGACATTAAGCGCATTCTCGCGTATTCGACGATTAGCCAGATCGGCTACATGTTTCTTGCTTTAGGCGTCGGGGCATGGTCGTCGGCCATTTTCCATTTGCTGACGCATGCTTTTTTCAAGGCGCTGTTGTTCCTGGCCGCCGGCGCGGTCATTTTCTGTTTTCATCATGAACATAATATTCTCAGGATGGGCGGCTTGCATAGAGCCATGCCGTTGGCTTTCGCGAGTTTCTTGATCGGCAGCGCGGCGTTGTCTGCATTGCCTTTTACTTCCGGTTTTTACAGTAAACACGAGATTTTATCGGCGGCTTATGAAGTCTCTCCGGGCTTGTGGGCGGCCGGCTGCCTGGGCGCGGTCATCACCGGCCTTTACAGTTTTCGGCTTGTGTTCGTAGTCTTTTTCGGCGCTCAATCCCAGGATGTTGACAATGATCTCGACTGGCGAATGAGCATGCCGATGGTTTTGCTGGGCGTGCTGACCTTGTTTGGCGGCATGTTGAGAATTCCGCTGGACGCTGTGTTTCCGGGTTGGCTTCATCCTGAACGCGACCTTAGCTTGGTTTCGGTCGCTACGATTGCGGCGCCTTTTCTCGGTTTATTGATCGCGATACTGCTGTACGTTAAAGGTGCTTTCTCCACGGTGCATCTTGCCGGTTTCGGCTTGATAAACCGGATACGGATGTTCTTTTTTAGCGGCTGGGGCATCGATACGCTTTATGACATCTTAGTCGTATGGCCTTTTAAAACTATCGCTAAAGCCAATAAGAACGATGCGTTGGATAGCCTTTACACCCTGGTAGCGCTGCTTGGCAGGGAAGGGCATCTTCTGGCCCGCAGGTCGCAGACCGGGCATATCCGTTGGTATACCTCGTCTATAGCGCTCGGCACCGTGGTCATTATCGCGATAGGGTGGTTATCGTGATCCTGTTTTTGTTGATTTGTGTGCTGCAGTTGGGTGCGTTTGCCGCCTGGTTTGCGGGATGTTGGCGTTCGGGAGCGCCGCGTTGGGTTGCAATTGTTGTTCTTACGCTTGAGGCGCTGTTGCTGATATTCCCGTATCGGGGGGTAGAGCACGTCGGCAGTTTGTCGTCGGCTTGGTTTGGCTATTTTTATGTGCCGTGGATTCCACGTTTCGGCATCGATTTCTATTTGGCGATGGACGGACTTAGCCTGTTGCTGATAACGCTGACCGTGGTATTGGGATTTATGGCCGTCAGTAGTTCCTGGGTCGAAATCAAGCATCGCCAAGGCTTCTTTTACTTTAACCTGTTGTCGTGCCTGGCCGGTACTGTTGGCGTCTTTATGGCGATTGACCTGTTCCTGTTCTTTTTCTTCTGGGAACTGATGATTATCCCGATGTATTTCCTGATCAGCATTTGGGGGCATGAAAACCGGATTTATGCGGGAATAAAATTTTTTATTTTCACGCAAGTCAGCAGCCTGTTGATGCTGTCGGCGATCATTGTATTGGTATTAATACATCGTGAAGCAACGGGCATCTATAGTTTCGGTTATTTCGAATTGCTGAATACCGGACTGAGTCCCGATGCCGCATTTTGGCTGATGCTGGGCTTTTTTATTGCTTTTACGGTCAAGCTGCCGGCGCTGCCTTTTCATACCTGGTTGCCTGATGCGCATACTCAGGCCCCGACCGGCGGCAGTGTGATTTTGGCCGGCGTCATGCTTAAGACCGGCGCTTACGGCTTGCTGCGTTTTGTCATACCGTTGTTTCCCGATGCGGCGCATCAATTCGCCCCGGTTGCGATGGCGATGGGAGCCATCGGCGTGCTTTATGCGGCGGTCATGGCCTTTACCCAGTCCGACCTGAAGCGATTGATCGCTTATACCAGCGTCAGTCACATGGGCTTTATCCTGCTGGGGATATTTTCATGGAACGTGGTGGCCTTGCAAGGTGCGGTTATTACGATGCTGGCTCACGGCATCAGCGCCTCGGCCTTGTTTATGATTGCCGGCGTCTTGCAAGATCGCCTGCATACCCGGGAAATCGGCAATATGGGCGGGCTCTGGTCCTTAGTGCCGGGACTTTCGGCCGCGACGCTGTTTTTTGCGCTGGCTTCGTTGGGGCTTCCGGGATTGGGAAACTTTATTGGCGAATTCTTGGTCCTGCAAGGAGCTTTTGGCGTCAATTGGATTTTGACCGCGGTGACCGCTTTGGTGCTGGTTCTGTCCCCGGTTTATGCGCTTGGCATGATGCAAAAGGGCTTTTACGGTCCACGCTCTACGTATGCTTTGCTGTCCGATTTCAGCCGGCGCGAATGGGCATCGTTTGGCTTGCTGGTGCTTATCTCGGTATGGCTGGGCCTGAGTCCTCAATCCGTATTGAACGTCTCGGCTCCGGCAATGAAAAGCGCGATAGAGGTGGAAAGCCGATGAATATTAACCAGTTTATCGCCCTTGCGCCGTTGACTGCGCTTACCGGAACCGCCATCGCGGTAATGATCGGCATTGCCGCCTGGCGGAATTTCATGTTGTCTTGCGCTATTGCAGCCGTTGGCATCGTCCTGTCGCTGGTTGCGCTGGGCTCCGTATGGCAGGAAAGTCCGGTTCAGGCAAGTCCGCTGATGCTGATCGATGTCTATGCGCTGTTTTATATAGCGCTATTGTTGTCGGCGGGCCTTGCGGTGTTGGGGTTTTGTTACGATTATTTCAAAGAGCGGGAGGGAGAAAACGAAGAACTCCCGTTGTTGTTGCTGACTGCGCTGCTGGGCAGTTCGGTATTGGCTGCAAGCACGCATTTTGCGAGCTTTTTTATCGGTCTTGAACTGCTCAGTATCTCGCTGTTTGTGCTGATCGGCTATCCGCTCAATCAAGCACGGCCATTGGAGGCGGCTATTAAGTACCTGATTTTGTCCGGCGTATCTTCGGCTTTCCTGTTGATGGGCATGGCGTTAATTTATGCGCAAAGCGGTGAGCTTTATTTCAGTGGCATCGAAGGCTATATCACGAGCCGGGACGATATTAACGCGATGGTTTTAAGCGGGGGGCTGCTGATTATGGCCGGGCTCGGTTTCAAGCTGTCGTTGATACCGTTCCATTTATGGACGCCGGATGTCTATGAGGGCGCACCCGCGCCGATCACTGGATTTATCGCCACCGTTTCAAAAGGCGCTGTTTTTGTTTTAATGCTGAGATATTTCATCAGCACTGATAGTTACGCTTATACGCCGTTATTGAGTGTCTTCAGCGTGATTGCTGCGCTATCGATACTGGGCGGCAATCTGCTGGCGCTGCTGCAAAATAATGTTAAGCGCTTGCTGGCTTATTCGTCTATCGCTCATATGGGCTATCTGTTGGTGGCGTTCATTGCAGGCGGCAGCGTTTCTTCGGTATTGATAATAGAGCCTGTCAGCTTTTATCTGCCGGCTTATTTCATTACCACGATTGGCGCTTTTGGGGTTATTTCGGTGCTTTCAACGCCGCAAACGGAAGCCGATGATCTGGCTTTTTATCAGGGGCTGTTTTGGCGAAGGCCGTGGTTGGCGGCGATTTTTACGCTGATGCTGTTGTCGCTGGCCGGTATTCCTCTGACTGCCGGTTTTATCGGCAAGTTCTATATATTTACCAGCGCGGCCGATGGCCGCTTATGGGGATTATTGCTCGCCGTTATTGTTGGGAGTGGCCTGGGGCTGTATTACTATTTGAGAATTATCGTTGTGATGTCGATGGATGCCGAAATCGCGAAAACCCGATTTACTCAAGATTGGCTTTCCAACGTGCTGCTTACGGCTTTAACGATATTGCTGATCTGGTTGGGTATTTATCCGAGCCTGCTGGTCAATATCATCCAGTCGGTATCGTATGATGGCATGGCATGATGGACGCGGTGGGTACGAGACTGTGAAAGTATTCGCTTTAGAACAAAAGCAAAAGCATTCACCACGAAGACACGAAGGACGTGAAGTTTCAATAGATTGTTTTCTTTCGTGCTCTCGGCAACCGCTCCATGCGTTGCTCTACCTCCTGCATCCCAGCAGTCGTTCGTGTCTTCGTGGTGAATAGGCTTTTAAACCGATTTGGATAATATTTTACCGTCTCTTTAGCGGCTTAAAAGCAGTTGCCGTTTTAGCTGTTAAAAGCCGGAATGCGTTATACTTACCACGGATACTGGGGCAGGCGGTGGTTATATAAAGCGACCGCTTGCTCCTTCTGTAATTTAGATATTTTACGGCCTAGCTCATCAATGCGATTTTGCGGTGCCGGCATTCAAACAAATAAGGAACAATATGAAAAAAACGACAATGATGACTGCATTAACGACAGTGCTGTTGCTGTCCGGATGTGCATGTGTAACTACCGAATATAAGGCGTTTGAGGGAGTGCAGCAAGCGGTAATAAATGGTAAAGGAGGGACTAAGTCCATCGTTGATGGCATGGAAGTTTGGGATGGCGGCGAGCCTCCGCGTAAGTTTAAAGTACTTGGTTTTATTGAAGATAATCGCGGATCAGGCTGGATGCAGTCTCATACGTCGTCCGTTCGCGACGATGTCGTAGAAAAGGCGCGTAATGCGGGTGGCGATGCTGTTGTGAAGATGAATACCCAGTCTCAACTGGCGGAGTTCTACAAAGCCGGCGGCTCATCTTTTAATGTTTATGGCGCTTATTCGAGCACCGCTTATTACAGTTCATCAGCCGGAAGAAATGTGTCGAAATACGCCGTTATTCAGTATTTGAAGTAACAGTGAAAATTAGCCGGGCAATTTGTCTCGGTTAAACAACCGATTTATTAAGGTAACAACGAGAGCCGGTTAACGCCGGCTTTTTTGTGTCTGAATTTCAGGGGAATGTTGCGTTTCTTTGGAAGTGTGCCATTTTTATTTCGGGCATAAAAAAAGCACTCGGTTTTCACCTAAGTGCTTAATTTGTATGGTGGCGATAGGTGGATTTGAACCACCGACCCCGGGGTTATGAATCCCGTGCTCTAACCAACTGAGCTATATCGCCATCTAAACAGCTCTTTTGAAGAGCGGAAATTATAAGTATCCACTCGTGATTTGTCAAACATTGAATCTAAAATGCACCACATCGCCGTCTTTAACAATATAGTCTTTACCTTCAAGCCGCCATTTACCGGCATCTTTGGCGCCTTGTTCGCCTTTATAATCGATGAAATCCTGGTAGGCGATGACTTCAGCACGAATAAAGCCTTTTTCGAAATCGCTGTGAATGACGCCGGCCGCTTGCGGTGCGGTTGCGCCTACCGGAATAGTCCAGGCCCTGACTTCTTTTACACCGGCGGTAAAGTAGGTTGCCAGACTCAGCAGTTTATATCCGGCTCTGACGACACGATTCAAACCGGGTTCTTCCAGTCCCAGATCATCCAGGAATTCTTTTCTTTCATCGTCATCCAGCTGGGCTATTTCCGCTTCCATGGCGGCACAGATCGGCACGACCATTGCGCCTTCTTTGTCAGCTAGCGCTTGCACTCTATCCAGCAGCGGATTGTTCTCGAAACCGTCATCCTGAACATTGGCAATGTACATGACCGGCTTAAGCGTCATTAAGCACAAGTCCCTGACCAACGCTTTTTCATCGTCGGATAGAGGCAGGGCGCGCGCGGGTTCTCCGGCATCCAGCTGCTTGAAAATTTTCTCCAGCACGTCTTTCTTTGCCTGTTCGTCTTTATTGCCGGTTCGGGCCATTTTGCTCGAGCGCGTCAATGCTTTCTCAACAGAGGCCATATCGGCCAGAGCCAACTCAGTATTGATAACTTCGATATCGGAGATAGGATCGATTTTTCCGGCGACATGGATCACGTTATCATCCTGAAAGCAACGTACCACATGGGCAATGGCGTCTGTTTCGCGAATATTGGCTAAAAACTGGTTACCCAAACCTTCGCCTTTTGAAGCTCCGGCAACCAGTCCGGCAATGTCTACAAACTCAATTGTGGTTGGCAACATGCGCTCGGGTTTTACAATTTCCGCCAACTTATCCATTCGGCTGTCAGGTACCGGAACAACGCCTACATTGGGATCAATGGTGCAAAATGGGTAATTTTCGGCCGCGATTTTCGCACGGGTTAATGCATTAAATAAGGTTGATTTTCCAACATTGGGTAAACCAACGATTCCACAATACAGCGCCATAGAGTTCTCTGAAATTTTAAATAAGAAGGGGTACAGCAAGATGATCAAGCCGAAACAAAGCAGGAATTATACAAGCTATGGCTTTAATCTAAAAAACTAAAACAAATAAATGATGAGTGGCTTGGACTGAACCTCACGTAATTCATGTTATCCACGTACTACTGTAAATAAGTTTTTGTTTATATTCTTCGCGCTCCTCGTGGTAAATAAGCCAACAAATCGCTAAACTACAGCCTTGCTCACACGCTAAGATAAATACCCATGTTAAAACAAACGCCACTTTACAATTTACATCTTGAGCTGGGCGCTAAGATGGTGCCGTTTGCCGGCTATCTTATGCCGTTGCAGTACGGTAAAGGTACGTTGCACGAACATTTGCACTGCCGCAATCATGCCGGATTCTTCGACATCTCCCACATGGGGCAGTGTCTGATCTTGGGCGATGATGCTGCCGATGAACTTGGGCAACTGATACCCAGCGATATTTCAGGGCTTAAATCCGGCGATCAGAAATACACGGTATTAACCAACAACGACGGCGGGATTCTGGACGATATTGTCATTACCCGCATTGATACCGGTTTAATGATTGTTGTGAATGCCGCCTGTAAAGACAAAGACTTTAAGTACTTGTATAACCATTTAGGAGGACTATGCTGTTTTAATGAGCTGGCCTCTCAATCGCTACTGGCCTTGCAAGGTCCGGCCGCAGCATCAATCATACAAAAGTTTTCTCCCCAAGCTGCTGAGCTTTCTTTTATGCAAGCCTGCGGTACTTATATTAACGGTATAAAATGCAACATCAGCCGTAGCGGCTATACCGGCGAAGACGGCTTTGAGATTTCGGTGGGGCATCATTATGCAGAGCAACTTGCCCGCTCGTTGCTGGCCGAAGACGATGTGGAGCCTGTAGGTCTGGGCGCTAGAGATACTTTGCGTCTGGAAGCGGGCCTATGCCTATATGGCCATGAACTTAATGAATCTATTACGCCGGTAGAAGCCGGGCTTCAATGGCTGATTAAAAAAGCAGATCCTCATTTTCCCGGCGCCGATAAAATTCTGACTCAGTTGCAATCCGGGCCGGAAAAAATCCGTGCCGGATTGCTGGTCGACAGCAAAATTCCTGTGCGAGAAGGCAGTGTAATTTGTAACAGCGAAGGTATCGCCGTCGGTTATGTGACTAGCGGCAGCTTTTCACCCAGTTTGGGACAGCCGATTGCCATGGCATTGCTTGACCCGTTTATTGTTGAATCGGGTAGCCCGTTACATACCATGGTACGTGATCATCGTATTACAGTAACCGTGACCCCTTTGCCTTTTGTTCCTCATCGCTACCGTCGGTAAGATTATGACCTCATCCCGCCCTGTCTTAGCTCAATTGGAAATGCGCGGTAATTTCATCAACCGCCATATCGGTCCCAACTCGCAGCAAACCAAAGACATGCTGGCAGAGCTGGGCGTAAACGAATTGGAAGACATTATCGACTTGGCTATTCCTGCCAATATCCTTAATCATGAGCCGTTAAAACTGACCGAAACAGTCAGTGAACGCGCGGTGATCAAGCATCTGCGTAAAATGCGCGAACGCAATAAAGTGTTCACGTCGATGATCGGCATGGGGTATTACGATACGATCATGCCGGCGGTGATCAAGCGCAATGTGCTGGAAAATCCGGCCTGGTATACCGCTTATACGCCTTATCAGGCTGAAGTTAGCCAAGGGCGGCTGGAAGCATTACTAAACTTCCAGCAAGTTATTATCGACCTGACCGGCATGGAGCTTGCGAATGCTTCGCTGCTTGATGAGGCCACGGCAGCGGCGGAAGCCATGACCATGTCGCGGCGTTTGTCCAAGAGCACGGCTAACAGCGTATTCGTGGACCAGGATTGTCATCCCCAAACGATAGCCGTGGTTAAAACCCGCGCCCGTTCCCTGGGTTATGAGGTTATCGTCGGCGATCCTTACCAAGATCTGGAGCACCATGATTTTTTTGCGTTGCTGGTGCAATATCCCGGTGGCAAAGGTGAAATTAGGGATTTAAGCGGGATCACCGCGATTGCCCAGGCCAAATCTGCGTTGGTTACGGTTGCGGCCGATTTGTTGGCGTTGGTGCTGCTGAAACCACCCGCCGCCTTCGGCGCCGATATCGTGGTCGGCAACTCCCAGCGTTTTGGCGTACCGATGGGGTACGGCGGACCTCATGCCGCCTATTTTGCGACCAAGGATGAATACAAACGTTCGGTTCCGGGCCGTATTATCGGCGTTTCCAAAGACAGTCACGGCCAGCCTGCGTTGCGCATGGCGCTGCAAACCCGCGAGCAGCATATACGCCGCGATAAAGCCACAAGCAATATCTGCACGTCGCAGGTTTTACTGGCCGTCATTGCCGGATTTTACGCAGTTTATCATGGCGCGGAAGGCCTGCGCCTGATTGCGGGCCGGGTGCACCGTTATACGCAAATCCTGGCCGCCGGAATTACCCAGCTGGGGTATCGCGTGTTGAGCGATTGTTATTTCGACACCTTGGTTATCAGCACCCCGAACCGCGCCAAACGCATTGCCGCCCGGGCCGCGGAAGCCAATATCAACCTGCGCGTGATCGATGCGGATCATATCGGCATTGCGCTGGACGAAACCACGAACCGTAATAATCTGAGAGACGTCTGGCAGGTTTTTGCCTCCTCCACCGCCGACCTGCCCGACATCAACGGCCTGGATGCGGCCGTCGGCGAATGTATTCCGGAAACGTTGCTGCGTAACGATCGAATCCTGCAACATCCGGTTTTCGACCGCTATCATTCCGAAACCGAAATGATGCGCTATATGCGCCGGTTAGCCAGACGCGACATTGCGCTGGACCGCTCGATGATCCCGCTGGGCTCCTGCACGATGAAACTGAATGCCGCGACGGAAATGCAGACCATTTCCTATTATGAATTTAACGCGCTGCATCCGTTCGCGCCGCTGTACCAGACCCACGGCTACCAGCAGATGTTTGCCGAATTGGAAGACATGCTGTGCGATTTGACCGGTTTCGATGCGTTCTCGCTGCAACCCAATGCCGGCTCGCAAGGGGAGTACACAGGTCTTTTAGTTATTCGTAAATATCATGAAGTCAGAGGGCAGGGGCAACGCAATATTTGCCTGATACCCGCTTCCGCGCACGGCACCAATCCGGCCAGTGCGGCGTTGGCAGGGCTTAAAGTCGTGGTCGTTGCCTGCGATGGCAACGGTAATGTTAGCCTCGATGACTTGCGCGCAAAAACCGCCGAATACCATGACACACTGGCCGCGTTAATGATTACCTATCCGTCCACGCACGGTGTGTTCGAGGAAGCGTTCCGGGAAATCTGCGACCTGATTCATCGGCACGGCGGACAGGTTTATCTGGATGGCGCCAATTTTAATGCGCTGGTTGGTTTAAGCCGGCCCGGCAAAATCGGCGCCGATGTGGCTCATCTCAATCTGCATAAAACCTTTTGTATTCCGCATGGCGGCGGCGGTCCCGGCGTCGGCCCGATAGGCGTCGGCGCGCATCTGGCGCCGTTCCTGCCCGATCATCCGGTTGTCGATGGCGTGAACCCGGCCAAAGGCGAGCACGGCACCATCGGTGCCGTATCTGCCGCGCCTTGGGGATCGGCCAGTATTTATACGATTTCCTGGGCCTATATCGCGATGATGGGCGCAGCCGGTTTGAAACGCGCGACCTTGACTGCGATCCTGAACGCTAATTACATCGCCAAACGCCTGTCGCCGTATTATCCGGTTTTATATACCGGCAAAAACGGCTGGGTCGCGCATGAGTGCATTATCGACTGCCATGCGTTTAAAAAGACCTGCAATATCACTGTCGAAGATATTGCCAAGCGCTTGATCGATTATGGGTTTCATGCGCCGACCGTGTCTTTCCCTGTCGCCGATACCTTGATGATAGAGCCTACGGAAAGTGAAGACAAAGCGGAGATTGACCGTTTTTGCGACGCGCTAATCGCCATCCGCGCAGAAATCAAGGCGATAGAAAACGGCGAAGCGGATGCTGAAAATAACCTGCTGCATAATGCGCCGCATACGCATCGTTTGCTGCTGGACGAATGGACGTTGCCTTATTCGAGACAACAGGCGTTTTTCCCGGACAACCATCAGCATGACGACAAATATTGGCCGCCGGTCGGGCGTATCGACAATGTTTATGGCGATAGGCATGTGTTTTGTAGTTGCCCGCCTTTGGCGGATTACGAATAACTGAAGTGGCGTGATTGATTGTCCACGAAAGGCACGAAAAACACGAAAGAGAAAATAGAACGCGGATGGCACGGATAAAAATCTGAGTAGATCCGTCTTATCCGTGGCATCCGTCGACTGCATGGGCAGATATTTGCTCCTGCAATATCTGCATTCCTCACATCCCTGTGGCTTAGCAATGCAGGAGTAATTGCCGAGTTCTATGTATAAAAGAGCCATTAGGTTAACCGACATAGACCTGCTTGCCGGTCGACACTTTTTAGCCAATTTTCGTGTTTTTCGTGCCTTTTGTGGACCTTGTTTTTAAAAAGCGAATCACACTCGCAACGGCGTAACGTGGCCGGTTAGTCGGTAATTTTTATAATCTTCCACAACCTGGGCATGGTCGAATGCCAGTACGTCAGGCAAATTGTCGAATGTATAAATGCCGAAATTTTTTGCATCATCGGCGGCTCGCGGCGTTCCGGTGGCCTCGGCAATATAGACCGCAGTGACGGTATGATTGCGGGCATCCCGCTGGGGATTGGAGTAGATGCCAAGCAACGCTTTCAGTGTAACATCCAGGCAGGTTTCTTCCTTGGCTTCGCGAATCGCTGCCTGTTCCATCGTTTCGCCGACGTCGACAAAGCCGCCCGGTATTGCCCAGCCGTACGGCGGATAAACTCGCTCGATCAATACAAACGGCCGGTTGGGTTGATCGATCAGTTCGATTAAAATATCGGCGGCCAACAAAGGGGTGATGGGTTTGGGCATGTTGTCTCCTAAAAGCGGGGGTGATTGGCTAAAATCTTAAGTTGACGAGAAATATAACACGGAATCCTTAAGCGAGTTGAACGTCGGCATTAGCAAGCTTTTCCACTACACACCATCGATAGCGCTAATGCATAATCTGTATTTTCCTGATCGTTAAATAAACCATGAACTGTCCCAAGTGTCGGCACGAGCTGCAAGTACCCAGTGAAATCTGTCCTCACTGCAGCATTGTATTTGCCAAATACCGGAAATATCATCCTGAACAGGAGGATCGTCAGGCTGTTCAATCGCCTATTGTGACGCTATATGAAGAAGATACAGCCCGGCCATTGACGCAACTTTTGTTTTACGAAGCACAGCAGCCTACACCGGCGTATTTTTTAGGCAGGTTGATTGTTTTTATAGGCCTGATTATTTGGAGCTGGCAGCTTATAAGCCCATCTATCGAAAGTAACGTCGTGGGTAACTCTCTTTTACATAATGTTAATCTGCCTTTTCATGAGGCAGGACATATTATTTTTAGGCCCTTCGGCGCATTTATCACCTCGTTAGGAGGAACGCTGGGACAGCTGTTAATGCCGTCGATTTGCGCGGGCGTTTTATTGATCAAAACACGCGACCCTTTTGGCGCATCGGTAGCGTTATGGTGGGTCGGCGAAAACTTCTTGGATATTGCTCCCTATATGAACGATGCGCGGGCAGGACAGTTGCCGCTGTTGGGCGGTAACTTCGGTCATTCGGCGCCGTATGGTTTTCACGATTGGCAGTACCTGCTGACCGAGTCCGGTCTTTTGCAATATGACCATCTTCTGGCTAAAGGGGTTTTTGTGCTGGGGACTGTCATCATGCTGTTGTCGCTACTATGGGGCGGACTTTTGCTGATTAAGCGCTATAAAGCATAGAATAAGTTCGTGCTGAGCTTATTGAAGCAGACTGTTTAAGTCATTGCACGAAATTGCCACTCCAGTGCTTAATATTCAACAAGCCTAGCACGAACTAATTCGGATACCTGATAGATAGCCGTGAACGTTGTAAAACTTCCGGTTGGAACAATAAAGTCATTAATAAGGTCTTTTTTCCAATGATAGGCTATCCGGCGACTCGCAATACATAACCATTGTAATCAGTTCTGCGACGTTTTCGGCCTGCATTTTTTCCATGATGCTCGCTCTGTGGACATCTACGGTGCGATTGCTGATATTGAGTATTTTTGCGGATTCTTTATTGGAGTGACTTTTGACTATCAGTCCCAGCACTTCTCTTTCTCTTGTTGTTAAATGATCTATGCGGTCTTGTATCAGGCGTTTTTTCGAATATTCTTCCCTGTAAGTTATGTCTTTTTTAATGGCTTCATTGATGCGTTCCAGTAGTATATCGTTATTAAACGGCTTTTCCAGAAAATCGACAGCGCCGGATCTGAATGCTTTTGCCGAGTCGGCAATATCGGCATGGCCGCTGATAAATATGATAGGAATGCTAATTCCTCTGTTCAATAATTCGCTTTGCAGCTCATGGCCGGTCATTAAAGGCATTCTAACATCCAAGAGTAGGCAGCCCGGCTGTTCGGGATTATAGTTGTTCAAAAATGCCTCGGCGGATTCAAAACTCCTGACTGTGTGTCCTGATGACTCAATCAATAGAGTCAGTGAGTCCCGTATTGCGAATTCATCGTCAACTAAATAAACAACAGGTGTTGAATTATTAATGCTCATCAGGTTTTCTCCGTATAGGTAATATGAAATAGAATGTAGTACCTTTGCCAGGGTGGCTGTTGAAATGTAAGGTCCCATCATGGGCTTCAATTAGTGAACGGCTGATAGATAATCCCATGCCCATGCCGTCCGCTTTGGTGGTGTAAAAAGGGGTTAATATTTTTTGTTGTTGCTCGACATCGAGCCCCGGTCCATTGTCCTTCACCCTGACCTGGATGCCGTTATTGGGTGTCAATCGACTATGGATAGCTACGTGGCGTTGGTGCTTTGCAGGCGATGTTTTTAAGGCGTCAACGCTATTCCGGATCAGGTTGATGATGACCTGTTCAATTTGCACATGATCGACGTCGATAAGCGGCAGATTGCTTTCCAGCTCAAATGTCAGCCTTATACCGTTCTGTTTTAGTTCGGAAATACACAAGCTGACAGCCTCATGAATCAAGCTGTTAATCTCAGCGCTTGATCGATGTTTTGCATGAGATTTGACAAACTCTCTCATGCGGTGAACGATCCGTCCCGCTCTCAATGCCTGCTGTTGAGTCTTGTATAAAATCTCCGTCAGTTTTACCAAGTCAGGTTCCTCTTCGTCAATCAGGTTTAAACTGACTTGCGTGTAGCTGGAAATCGCAGACAGGGGTTGGTTGACTTCATGAGCAATGCCCGACGCCATTTCACCCATCAACCCCAGGCGGGTAACATGCGCGAGTTCGTCCAGATGCTCCTTGTCTTGACGCTCCCGGTGTTTTCTCAAACTGACATCGCGCACAATATGGGTGAAATAGTGTGCATTATCGACTGAAAACTCAGCTATCGATATATCGAGAGGCACTATAAAGCCATTTTTATGAAGACCTTCAACTTCCTGAATTTGATCGACAACTTGTTCCTGTTGAGCTGAGCTGCAACTCGTCATTTGTCTTGATGACGACGGTATGAGTTTGTTGATGCTGCAATCGACCAGCTCTTCCGGTTTATAGCCGAAAATAGTTTCCACTGCGGCATTCGCGGATACGATGATATTCGACATATCAACAGTAATAATGCCCTCTACCGATGCATTAAAAATGGAGTTGAGTTTAGCTTCCCGTTCCAGTAATTGATGCTTCGAGCGCCGAAGTTCTTCAACTTTTTTCATTAAGCTCAGGTTACTGACGATTAATTCACTCGTCTGTCTTCGAACTTTTTCTTCCAGCTTTTCATTAAGGTAGGCGATGGTTTCTTGCGCCTGTTTACGTTCGGTGACGTTATTAATGGACAGACATATTTGCAACGCATTTTTATCGTTGTAAACGACCTTTGCGTAGCATTCAATATAGGTTGCGGTTTTGTTTTGACCGTCTGCTTGCGATGCATTTACGGCAAGTTGAAAGTACTTACATTCCGGATGAGCAGGCGAGTCCTCCGTATCCTTGGTTTTGGTGTTAAGGCGATGGTTGTTTTTTTTCGGTAAAAGATGATGAATAAACAGGTAGTAATTGTCCTGGTCCGAGGAGTGAATAAACTTCCCAAACCTCTTGTTGATAAGCTCTTCCCTCGGACAGCTTAGTAGGGATGCCGCGGCAAGATTAGATTTCTGGATGATTCCTGATTCATTTAATGTCAGGTAACCTACCGGAGATGAATCATAAAGTTGTGCGTAAGTATCTCGGGATACGATCAATTCTTGCTGGGCTCTATTGAGTTCCTCATTCTGCATTTTCAGTTCTAATTGGTAGACCTGAAACTCAAACAGTAGTTTTTCAATGTCGGCAGTAGACATTCGGGCAATATCGACCCCTGAGTGCTGGAGCATAATTTCTGCTTGTGTTCGGATGGCATTACGATGCTTATCAAGCAAAGCCTCTGCTTTGTAGTCAAGACTTTCAGTATTCATATGCCTGTCAGTTGCCTTTCTCATAAACCGGGGTCCGTTGCTGTACTTTAGCTAAAAATATCATTTGAAAATATAAACACGCTATTCTCCTTCAGAACTGATACTAATACCTTAATTTTAGCTAAGGTATTTCTAATAATATGTCCCGCTTTGCACAATTACTCTTTTATTTACAGACTCAATTCTTATCAAAGAAACGTTCATATAGGTTCACTTGATATTCTTGTTATCAGTAAAAAAGCTCACAAAAACCTAAAATTTGTAGATATCTTGCAGGCATTATAACTAGATAAACGGATCGATAAGTTATGCGTCCGGTGGCAAGTTATTGTTTTAAATTATATTTTTGAAGCATTAATCAATACTGTCCTGTATTTTTATTTTAGGATTATCAATAATATATGGCATTAATGCGTGAAAATACATAAGCAAAACTACTTAGGTATATGTACGAATTTTGTAGTTATTTTCTTTGCTATAACATCAGCCTGCAAATTGATGGAGAAGCCTATC
>CAZJOY010000080.1:0-16147 GCA_964547705.1 uncultured Methylobacter sp.
ATAATTCTGTCTTTCGATAAAAAGGACGAGTCTAACCATGTGGACATAAGGCTTTGTTCCTGTTGTTTATTATTGTTTATTTGTAACTATTCGACACATAGAAAAATGGAACACGGATGACACAGATAGGACGGATTTACACGGATTTTTAGTCCGAATCCGCTTGTTTGTGTTTTTAAATCAGTGTTTATCCGTGTCATCTGTGTTCTATTGAGCATACGCTGAGTAGTTACATTTATTTAGCGAATACTTATACGTCTGAAAAATTTCTGATCTTGACCGCCCCGTCCGGGAAGCGGGCCACGACCTCCAGCTCGCCGCCCATGGCCTCGATGTGACTGCGCAAAGTGGAAATATACATGTCGGTGCGTTTTTCGATCTTGGCAATTGTCGGTTGTTGAACGTGCAGAACCTCAGCCAGCATCTTTTGCGACAGCCCGCGTGCTTGCCGCAATTCATTGAGCGGCATCTCGGCCAGCCATGCTTGGGCCTTGGCTTCGGCCCGTGCGCGTGACTCCGGCGACATTTGTGCGCGAAGATCGGAAAATTTATTAGCCATTAGATTAGCCCTTCTTTTTTAAGTTGCAGCAAGTGTTCGTCGTAGAGTTGGTCGGCAATAGGAATATGGGTATCGTACCATCGGTTGTCACCCGTCTTGTCGCCGCCGATCAGCAAAATCGCACTGCGTCTGGGATCGAACGCATACAATGTACGCAACGGCCTGCCATCATGCTGAGTGCGAAGCTCTCGCATATGGCTGTGTTTCGAACCGTTGACGCCGCTACTGTGAGGAAAACCCAAAGTCGGACCGCGCTCTTCCAGTAATTGAACGGATGCGGCTAATGATACTTGCTCGTCTTCAGACAAGCTGTTCCACCACATTCCGAATTCATCAGTGTATTCTATATCCCAACTCATAAATTAATGTAACCTTGAAAGAATATTCCGTCAATGGAATAAATAATTGCACTTAATTCAGAATATCCATGCAAAATACCAAGATCAGTAAGCTTCATTTTCTATCACTGATGGCGAAATATTAAGCAGGGCCATTCCTATGGCAAAAACTAGATTGGTTCAGGCATGGATTGAAATTCACCGCGAATCCTTGCTTGCGGATTGGGAGCTGGCTGTTAATGGTCAAGCTCCGTTTCCTATTGATCCTTTACGTTAGGCGTAGTTATGGAAGCAGTTATTCGTGTAATACCTCGCGAAGATTATTCCCTGGAACTCTGGTTCAATACCGGAGACCACCGCTTGTTCGATGCCCGCCCCTACCTGAATCGCGGCGTATTTACGCGCTTGCAGGACATAGACTTATTTAAACAAGCGTTTGTTGGATTGGATACCGTATGCTGGCCGGGCGATTTGGATATTGCACCGGAAACGCTTTATGACAGGTCGGTTCCTATAAGCGACTAACAACAAACTAACCTAAATAGTCCGAAATAAAGCAATTCGGACACTCTACTCATCATCAAAACTAATAAATAAATTCGGCAGATGTTCTTTGAGCCTTGTTATCTGTTGCTTATTAACTTGGGTATGGTCTAGATCAAGTAAATGCAAATTTGTTAAGCCTGCTAAAGCTTGCAGGTCACTGACTTGGGTATTACTGAGCCAAAGCTCTTGCAAGTTTATTAATCCCGCTAACGCTTGCAGGTCGTTGACATGAGTATCGTTGAGAGAAAGAATTTGCAAGTTTGTTAAACCCGCCAACGCTTGTAAGTCACTGACCTGGGTGTTGTTGAGTTCAAGATATTGCAAGTTTGTTAAGCTCGCCAACGCTTGCAAGTCGCTCACATGAGTATTTTTAATATTAAGCACTTGCAAACTTGTTAAGCCTGCCAACGCTTGCAAGTCGCTGACTTGGGTATCACTGAGATAAAGCTCTTGCAAGTTTGTCAAAGCCGCTAACGCTTTCAAATCACTGATCTGGGTATTGTCTAGATCTAGCCTTTTCAGCCTTTTCAAGTCTGCCAATCCTTGCAAGTCATTAACGTGGGCATTATGAAGGAAAAGCTCTTGCAAATTTGTTAAGCCAGCCAACGCTTGCAGACCTCTGACTTGGGTATCGTTGAGAGTAAGCGTTTGCAAGTTTGTTAACCCCGCTAATACTTGTAAGTCGCTGACCTTGGGATTATCAAGAAAAAGCACTCGCAAGCTTGTTAACCCCGCCAACGCTTGCAGGTCGCTGACTTGGGTGTTATCGAGTTCAAGTCTCTGCAAACGTGTTAAGCTCGCTAACGCTTGCAAGTCGCTAACCTGAGTATTATTAAGATAAAGTTCTTTTAAATTCGCTAAGCTGGACAAGGCTCGCAGGTCAGTAATAGCAGCCCCGTTAAGGCAGAGGAACTCAACATCAACAGGCAGCGAAACAAAGCGGTTTTGCCACAAGGCTGTCGCCAATTGCGGAAGATCATCGGCCTGATTATTTTGTTTATCCGCTAATAAGTACCACAAGGCGGTGATATAGCTTTCTCGTAGTGCTTGCGGCAAGCGCACCGAGGTATCCAGAACAATGTCGGCTAACAGCGTGTATTGCTGAATGATTTGTCCTTTGGGCGGCTTGGGGAACAGGGCTTTCAGGTATTTTTCCGCTAGACGCGCATTGGTCTGACATTCAAAAAACAAAGCCAGAGTCTCATGCCACCATGCTTGCTGGACTTTTTTGTTTAACATTTTCCAATCTTTATTTTTAAAAAACGGCGCTTCCTGTTCCAGATAGCAGGCAGCAAAGTATTCCAAAAAACTTAGATGGGCAAAGGCATAGTGTTCTTCACCATCAATTGGCCCACGCGGAATGAACAAGCCACTACGGTGCGTTAAATAGCCAAGAATAAAATCACAGTGCTGCTCGCGGCTCTGCAAATCAGCAAAACCATGTCCATCCAGACAGTCCAACAATACTTTTTTTACTTCAGTCTCAGCCATTAGCAGACCACTATCTCGCTCGGTGCGGCGTTGTTGCAGTTCCCAAGCGATTTTCCCTAACCATTGACTGAGGTCGTGGTAGTCGAGGTTTAAGGTCTGGCCTTTGAATTTTAAGCCTCGGGCTTTATCTAGACTGACCAGATAAGTTTCGGCGATGCGTTGATATAATTCGGCGCGACCGTCGGGCAGTCGTCCACGGCGTGCATGAATAAAACAGATCATATTCAGCAAGACCGGAATGCGAGCTAAACGCCCTAAGCCATCGTTGAGCTTTAGCCGTTGCAGTAAATCACTGATGCGTTGGCTATGGTCTTGGGCATTAGGTATATATTGCTGATACCAATTGTGGACGAAGCGTTGTAATTGGCCGTAGTTAAAAGGGCTTAGGTAGTGTTCGGTGAACGGCAGTGCGGATTGACTATGCACCGATTCAGTTTGTTCAAGTAAATGTTGAGACTTTTGGTCATCGGGATGACTAATTCGTACTCGTAAGCCTCGCTTCGTACCTATCGAAGAGCTTGGTTTTATTGAATCTTCCGTTGGCGCTTCGACAATCTCAACGCGAATAGAAGATTTACTCAACGATTCATCAGACTTAGGCAGCCCCAACCATTCCCGTTGATTAAAACCAACCACCCGCGAAGTAATAATAAAACGGCAACGCGGATACTCCGACATGGCTTGCCACACGGCGTCGGCTAATTGTTGGCGTTGGCCGCTGTGGGTGATTTCATCAAGCCCATCGAGCAGGATTAACGCTTGTCCGCTGGCAAACAGACGCTCCACTGCTCCCGTTTGATCATCGATAACACATTGGGTCAGAGATTGTTTGTTGTGTTCAAGGAAAACCCACCACAAGTCTTGCCAGTTTTTTACCCCACCTAAAGGTAGGTCGCGCAACACCAACACAAACGGCACCAAGTCCCCCAGTGCCAGTTTGGTCAGGTTTTCGCCGCTGTAGCTTAAAGCCAACGTTAGCCATTGGCTCAGCGTGGATTTTCCAGTGCCCGGATCGCCTAAAATACATAAACGCGGATTTGGCTTAATGGCCTCGACCAGATCGCGGCTAAGATCTTGTTTGGGATCGTTTTCAGTTTGTATCACTTGCTCCGGCAACCGGTAATGAGTGCTCATTTTCGGCACGACAAACAACTCCCGCAGGTAAACGGCCTTATCGCCGCTGGCTGATTTGTCATCATCATCAATGGCTACGCCGATGTTGTTGGCGTAGCGGAATTTTTGCTCGATATTCTGAAAATAACGCAGCAGGGTGTGATGGTTGCCTATGTCAATAAAATTGGCCGTATCAGGCGCTTGGGGAGGGGTTATTTGTGCTTTCATGTGTGCTGGTTAAAAAAGGTTTGATTTCATCTTCTGTTATGGAGTTTAACGTTCCAAACAATCCATGCAAGCGAAAAACGTTGCTGTCGCTGGGATTAACCGGCAATGCCTGATCTCCTTTTATAGAGGGAAGCAATCCAGCCATAGGTCCATACAGTGGGTTTCCCTCCTCAGGATTTTTAGCATAGTTTATGACATCGTTAATGTAGCGGGGATTTTTTTCCAGTTGCTCGTTGATCAGTCGATGAAAAGTATGAATGCAGGCCATAGCCAGCAACAAGCTATAGCGTTTTGTTTTAGCTTCCACCGCTTCGCTGTTGAGAGGAATAACTACAGTACGTGCAGATGGATTACTGACATCGAGTGCAAGCGTAGTCTCAAGATAGTTAATACAACCATCAGCTCGCAACATCAGTGCAAGACGATTGCTTAGAGCTTTTATTTTACGGGGATTAGCGGGTAGGCAGTCGTAACTTGTTAGCACTGTACTTAATTCTGTCTTATGTGATTGACAGTCGAGCTTATCGAGTAGATCAAGCAAATACCTGGATTTTGCCGCTTGGCTCGGCAGCGGCAAATGATGGATGTCCTGGCAGATTTTTTCCAAATATTCATGCGGATGCTTGATATTAGCTTCTTGCAGTGCCTGTTCGATTTGGCGCTGATCCATCGCAAACACCAGTACACAGTTGTTTAAGTTGAGATAAACCTTGATGCCTTCCAACAATTGTAAAGCCGTTTTCGGCATACAACGGTCCAGATCATCAATAAAAATCACTAAACGTTTGTCTTTACCCTTGTCCTTGCCCAGCACTTGAGAAATGGCCGTTTCCAGCAGTTCGCGCAGCTCCTGGCTGGCTAAAGGCGCTTCACGATTTTGAGTTTCAAAACGTTGCGCGGCCCCGGTGATTTTATCTAACGCAGGAATTCCGGCAGCTTTTCCCACCATATCGAAGACACTATCGAAAGCAATGCGCGAGAGTTTTCCAGCGCTATTAGTGACTTTACCCAAGCCGCCAATCTGGGCGCGTATCTCTTGTAACAAAGCGACAATAGGCAGGCCGTCATTTTGATAACGCCAAGCTTCAAACCAAACCGGAACAATATTTTTGTTATCGTATAGAGCTTTACGAATTTGCAATAATGCGCTGGTTTTACCGCAGCCCCAGTAACCGTTAATGGCGATGCCTTTAGGCGGTGTGCAGTATTCAATAATCTTCGCCATTTCTTCTATAAATTTTTCTTGGACAAAGCCATCGATATCGACGGGATCATCATTGTGACTATGTTTTGACATTAGCAAACCGTATTATTAGAGCATTAAGTGAACTGGCAGCCGAGTTGGTCTGTTTAACGTAATCAGACCCCAACTACCAAGCAAAGTTTTAAGTATCTGTCAGACTTTCCTGGCAATAGGTAGTAACACTTCGTCGCTACGTTGCACCTTCTATTAGAATCATGTTTCTCGAATGCCTTAAATTTTGCTTTGAGCCGTGGATTATCGCTATCAGCCCGGAAACGAAGAAAACTGATCAGCCACAGCCCACCACCTGCCGTTTTCCTTAACCATAAAAAACATATCGCGACCGTCCGAATGAATAGTTTGACCGTTCATATCGAACGATATGTCGAAATAATAGGCAACCACCGCAGCATCGCCGTAAACATGAATCACTGGGTCGATTTCCCGCCAATGGTGGATGCGCGCGGCTTCGACAAATCCTTTCCAACCGGCAATACAGTCCGCGCTGCCTTCGCGGCGCAAACGGTCGGTGGACGTAATCGCCACCATGTTCCGGTGAAAATAGTGAGCCAGATCATCCGGATTGCCTTTCGTCCAGGCATCGTTCAAGGCGCGAATAGTTGCCCAGATTTCTTGCTGTACAGAGTCGTCAAAACGGATGATCATGTCGCTAACCCTTAAAAACTAGCCAACACAAAACACGCACAGCTTAT
Source organism: uncultured Methylobacter sp. (assembly GCA_964547705.1). Lineage (GTDB taxonomy): Bacteria > Pseudomonadota > Gammaproteobacteria > Methylococcales > Methylomonadaceae > Methylobacter_A. Next base: position 6,232 of record CAZJOY010000080.1, read on the forward strand.
TGCCGTCGAGATCGCGGAAATACGCGCCGTAAAAACCGTTATCGCCGCGCGGGCCGGGCTCGCCTTCGTTGGTCGCGCCCAGTTCCAGCGCTTTAGCATAAACTTCATGCACTTTCTGTTGGTTGCCGCCATACAGCGAAACCATGACGCCGTTGCCGACCGTTGCCGGGTTGCCGTCGAACGGCTTGATAATAGCCAAAGCCGTCTGCACGGGGCCTGTGCCCCAGGCTATGTAGCGTTCGGCTTCCCTGACCCGCTTCGCGCCGAATTCGGCCAGCAACGCATCGTAAAAAGACGCGGCACTCTCGAAGTTGTTGGTGCCGAGCGTGATGTATCCGATCATAAAATCTCCTGAATTTTTCTAAATAAATGGTGTAATAAAACGGTGCCTAGTTTACACGCTCACACGGCAGGCTAACAGGTGCAATCAGCGTTTAACTTAGTTAGCCACAGATTGACGCAGATAATCACAGATAAAACATGATGTTGTCGAAAGTAGCGAATCAACCAAAAGGCACAGAATTGTTGTTTATCCGTGCAAATCCGCGTTTATCCGTGGCTCAGTTTTAAACTTCAAACCGATTAATTCCCCGAAACACATAAGCCGGATTGATGCCGAAAGTCTCGCGAAAGCTGTGGCTGAAATGGGTCGCATCTGCAAACCCGGCATCCAGCGCGGCAATGGTCATGTTATCGGCGGCATTTAAACTATCCAAAGCCAAAAACAAGCGCTTCCAAGTCCTGAAACGCCGGTACGGCACGTCGGTATGCTGTTTAAATAGATGCAGAAACCGGGACGGCGAAAGATCGGCTCTATCGGCCAAGTATTCTTTCGAGAAATTGTAATCCGGCTCATCGCGGATTAAATTAATAGCGGTCTGAACGCGCGGGTCAAACACTAGGTTGAGTTCTCCGTCACAACGCAACAAATCGTCCAGGCAGCTTTCAATGACGGCTTTATCGGGGTCCAATTCATAAATCCGGCATAATTGCTCAACCAGCTCATCATCCTGAAATAACGACAGCGCTTGTTCGTGATAAGCAAAGCGGCGCTTGAAATACAAAAAATCGGAACTGTCCCGTTCAATGAATAACTTGCCATGCACGCCGCCTTCAAAATCAAGCTCATGCGGGATACCGGGCGGAACAATTGCACAGCGGCAACTTTGCCATGCGCCGTTAGCGACTTTTATCCTGAAAGGCCTGTAAATGCCGACATGCAAGGCCACGGTTGCATAGGCGTGCGCATCCAAATGCACCGACGGGCCGAAATAAAGCGACCGGCCTCGCCAGATAAACAAACGCATATAAGCAGGATAAAGTTTCAGCATAGCCAGTTTATACAAGATTTAATTGCGACGGCCTGATTATAATCCTTGCAGCTGATTTTTATGATCTTTACCAACAAGAGGCTCATTATGGACACTATTCAATTCAAGTCGCGCTTTACCGAATTACTGGACAATATTGCCCCAGGCGTTATTGCCGAACAGCGCTTTTTTGAACTTCCCTCCGCGCAAAAGCCCTGGTTCGATACCGGTCTTGATGTCGAAACCGGTGACAACTTTAGCTCTTTCGCCGCCGGACAAACGCGCTTTAAAGACTTGCCTCTCGTCTTCGAGCCTAACTTCCAACTGTGGTTTCGCATTGGTCAAAATGGCGAGATATTCCGCGGCACCCGCGATAGCCACAGTTTTACCGTAGACCAACCGGGACGGCTTTATCTGGCCAGCTATTTTCCCGGTGAATGGGCCGACAAGACAGGCAAATTGGCAACCCCGGATGAAGTCTACGATATGGTCACCGGCAACCTGGCCGTGCTGCTGATTCGCTGGCAGGGCAATACGTTGGATGGCTTAAAAACACTCGCCGAAAACGGCGACGCGGACCACCTGATCTCCATTGAAATCGACCGGCTGGTTTCGCCGGTCATATCGCCGTTAGGTTGGGATTACCTGTGGTTTGTAGGTCCGGCTGAAATTTATCAATCCTGCGCTGCACCGGCAAAAAAAGAATCGGCTATTTGCTGTCATACCCACAATGACTGCGGCCTGTTGCAAAAACCGGTCGACCTGCCCTTTAAACCGGATACCCACCTGCGTTGGTCGTGGAAAATGGATGCCCTACCCTCCGCTGTCCGGGAAGACACGCTGCCCACTCACGATTACTTAAGCATCGCGGTCGAGTTCGATAACGGTCAGGATATTACTTATTACTGGAGCGCCGAACTGCCGCCCGAAACATCGTATCGCTGCCCTATTCCGACTTGGGCCCATCGCGAAACCCATGTCGTGATCCGTTCCGGCCAACAAGGTTTAGGCGAATGGTTTGATGAAGACCGGGATGTTTATCAGGACTACATCAACGCAATAGGCGGAACGCTGCCGGGCAACATCGTTAAAGTCTGGCTGATTGCGGTCAGCCTGTTTCAGCATGAACAAGGCGTCTGCCAATATTCGGACATCAGCTTCCTAAGTGACGGCCATATAGTGCCTGTGCAATAACGTTAACCGGAGCGCGCATCATGAAACTTATTAGCTTAATACTTTGTATTTATCTGGCTTTTGGTTCCCCGGTGAATGCCGCTCCCGCATTGCCGTTTTAGACGAAGCCCAATCACTGTTCTCGCAAAAGACACAGCTGGACGCCGTAAAGCTCGCGATGCATACCTTAGAATCTTAAGGCGCGCACGGCACGCCCTACACATGGTCGAACCTTGAGTCTATATCTTAAACTCACATAGTTCCCACGCTCCGGAGACTGTGAAAGCATTATCAAAATCGGTTTAAAAGCCTATTCACCACGAAGACACGAAGAACACAGAGAAAATAATTACTTTTTAATTCAATACCTTGAAAAACTTAATATCCTTCGTGACTTCGTGGTGAATTCTTTTATTTTGTTCTAAAGCGAATACTTTCACAGTCTCCGGAGCGTGGGAACGATAAATGCGTCAATATCAGCAAATGTTATCGACGGCAAATCATGAACAGAAATAAACACGAATGATGCGGTTCGTGCCTCACCGCATTCTGCGATCCTTAGGTTACATACAGCATGTCCAATCTATAGAATTATTATTTGGATTGTTCCATTATTATTTCGAGTGCTTGTTGCAATGTGTCGAGATGGATTTGCACGGTTTCCCAGACCATCACAGCATCAACGCCCAAATATTCATGCGCTAAAACGTTGCGCATACCGGCTATTTCTCGCCAAGGCATTTTAGGCTGTTCCCTCACCAGAGTTTCAATGCCGAAGTCTTTAAGCGCTTGGCCTATGATTTCCAAATTGCGAATGACTGCATCCTGAGTTTTTCTATCAGCCAAAAATCCAGCTAAATCGTAACCTTCGGTATAAGACAGAATCAAGTCGATGCTCTCCAGTGCCGTAGCAATGAAGATAAACCTGTCTTTCATAGCGGAACAGCCTCTTGCAAAATCTGCTGGCGCAAATGCTTGTTTAATGCCCGCTCGCTGACTATATCGACCCTACGACCCAATGCGTTCGATAGCGCATCAATCAGACCGACCTGATCCAAGAGCGTTGTGCCGGGCAAGAAATCGACCAACAAATCAATATCACTGTCTTCGCGTTCTTCACCGCGGACAACGGAACCAAACACTCGGATATTCACTGCGTGATAATGTTTGGCAATATCCAGAATGGTGGCCTTTTGCTGCTGTAAGGTTTCATATAATTCAGTCATGTTAATGTCTCCTTGCTTATGCTGATTATACATAGCGTAGGGCGGTTTCGCGTAGCAAACCGCCGATCAAAGTACAATATCCAATACAATCGATCATACAAAATCCCGCTTGGAAAAGTTTGCATCCGAATCTAGCTTCAAGACTCCGTTCGTGGCGGATTTATAGCGATAGAGGCATTACCTAGGCCTGGGTAAGAGAGATGTCTATAGGATGTGCCGACGACAGAAGGCGCATCTATCGCGAACGATGCTATCGTGCTGTTTTCAAACTAGCTGAATCCTTTCTAAAATAAATTTCGAAACGTCACTCTCTGAGAAACGATTTGCATCAATATAGCCGTCTATTGAAAATACGCCATCTATTTGTGAATCATCAAATCTAATAAACATAACTCTTTCTTTTTCTTTAGATTTAATTATATCTCTTACCGCTCGCCACTCTAATCCACACCATTCTTTTTCTGAATATTCTTTACACAAAAACACTACGACCAAATCTGAGTTGTTTCGGTATATATTCTGCAGCATTGTATCCAAATCTGGTATTGCCAGCTGAGATTGGTAGTCATAATCGTAAAACACTTGGTCTTTACCAAGACTTTCGCGCAAAATATCAACTACTTTCGAGACATAGTTTCGATATTCGCCAGGAAATGATACAGCCACCTTAAAATTTATTTGATCAACTCTACTCAATGATTTGTCTACCTTTTCGATTTTTGGATTATCGAGAAGTGCTTCTAAAGCCAACAGAGATAAGGAAAATGGGTCTGGTTCAATTTTCCTCAGTTTTTCTTTTCCGGGGTTTACCTTTGATATGTAGTAAAGGAGATAATTTAACCAAACGGCCATCTCATTAGAGTTAACAGTGGCTATCTGTTGGGAGACGCCATCTTTTTCAGCCTCTTGAATATCTTCAATTACCCGGTGTTTCAACATGGCTGATTCCTTCTCATTAAATAAATTTCCAGCCCTTGTTGCCATCCGACTAAAAAGCCCACAACTTTCACCTTCAATTACAGCGAATGCAGATAGTTCGGCGCCTCTTAATCCCCATTGAAGATCACTATTTTTCAAATTTTGAAGAAGTCTTTCAATTCCTTCCTGAGGTTCAAGTTTCCCATAATATTGCCATAACATTATTGTGTGGTTAGGAGACTTAAATTTACTGTCATCAAGAGGGCTTTTATCAGCAATATAAAAAATGCTGAAAGTAATTTCATGAAATTTATCGGCTTCACGCTCAAACGAACTTATTAGACGCTTAATTTCAGCCTTCTTCTTTCTAAGAGACATCCGATATCCTAATTATCTGTTTTATTAAATGAACTTTACAGTAACAGGAAGTGCCTCATAAACAAATACGACATCATCAACCTACCAAAAATCATTACTTCAACAACCCCAAATACTCCTCCTCACTAATAACCCGCACCCCCTTTTCCGTCGCAGCAGCAACTTTCGCCGCTCCCACATCCGAGCCGGTAACCAAAAAATCAGTCTTCCCAGTAACCGAACTAGCCACTTTAGCCCCCAAACGCTTAGCCTCCTTGCTCATATCATCGCGTTTGCCGTGACACCACGTACCGGTAAAAACAATGGTTTTGCCGGCAATCGGGCTGGTGCTTTGCTGTTGTTCGGCAAGCAACGGTGTTTGGATTAGGTTAAAACCCAACTCGTAAATTTGCATGAAATCGTTTTTGATTTTTGCCAGGCATTCGACCACGGCGGCGCTGGTTTTTTCGGCGAAGCCTTCGATATTCATCACATCTTCAACGGTCAAATTGAAAATATCCAGCAAGCGATGATGTTGCAGCAGCCGTTCGCAATTGCCGAGCCCCATGCGCAGGATGCCGAAAGCGCCCAGAAAGCGCCAATCTTCTATGGCTTCGGTTCTGCTGCGCTGCAACTGGTCCAACAGGTTTTGCGAGGTTTTGTCGCCAAAGCCCATGTCCTGCAATTGCTTGATATCCAGACGGTAAACGGCATAGACCGAGTTGACGCCGTTCGCGTGCAGCTTCTCGACGGTTTTCAGGCCGAAGCCGTCGACGTTGGCCAGCGTCCTAAAAAAATGTTCGATCGTGTTTTCAATCTGGGCGGGACATTTTGTCGTGTTCAAGCAGTAAAGATAGTCGCTGTCCCAAACCAGTTCGCCGCCGCAACTGGGGCACTGATTCGGAATCTGGGGCGCTGCCGGGGTAATGACCCGCTCGATTTTCGGTATAACCAAACCGGAACGCGTCAGTTCGATTAATGTACCGGGACCGATACCCAGCTCCTTGACCATGCCGTAATGATGCGCGGTCGCCCTGGAAATCATCGCACCGCTGAGTTTGGTCGGCGTCAGCTCTGCGACCGGATTGACCCGGCCGGAACGCGACGTTTGCGGGGTGACGCTCAATACGGTCACTTCGGCGGTTTCGATGTTGTTCTTGTAGGCGATCTGCCAACGGTGATGATGCCGGGTCGCGCCGAGATGTTGCTTGATGCGGTCATTGTCTATCAGCTCAAAAACTACGCCATCGACATCGTAATCGACCAGCGCATGGACGCTAAGGACGACATGATCGAAATCGGCCAGCATCTCGGCGATAGTGCCTTGCCATGAGGGTAGCTGGGCGAATGGGAAAAACACGGCGGCATGATTTTGTATGGCTTCCAATGCGTGTTGTTCCAGGTCTTTTTCTTTGATGATGCTGGCCTGGAAGTTCCGGGAGTTTTCGAAATAATCGGCTAAATAAGTATTGAAATAAGTTTGGCTGACGACGATTTCGCCTGCGCCCTGCCCTCGTAGCCCGTTGCCGCCGACGATCAAGCCGCGCTCTAAAACCCGGCTAATATCGGTGCCTTTACGGCCGTCGCCGCGGGTATATAAAAGTTTGCCGTCGTCGTAAGCCGCATAACCGTCCAGCTTCGGCGTGGCCCGGATCATCAATGCTACGGGATCTTCGTCAAGCTCTTTGGCCGCTTTTTCCAATCGGGCCAGCCATTTTTCGATGCTGCTGCGCGTGTAGGCTTTTTCGGTCGACAGCATCGGTTCCGGCAGTGCGACGGTCTTGCCGACAGCAATGACTTCCGGTTCGACGGTTTCCAAATACGGATGAAGCGGATGGCGCTTTTTTAGTTCGGCCAGGAAAATAAAATCGTAATCGGCATCGGAAATAAGCGGTTCGCCGCTACGGTACAAGGCGTTGCAGATTTGCAAAAACTCAAGCAACTGTTCATCGCTCAGTTGCTGTGGGTCGGCTTGTGTTGCGATTTGAGCGATCTGCTCTGGGGTCAAATAGGTTGAAAGATCGGCTTCCTTCAGAAGTTCTAATTGGGTAGTGCTAAGGGATGGCATGTAAATAATCCGAGCAGCGTTCAATGGTACGCACAGCGTACCCTACGAGGCTTGTGCCGAACGGAGCGGTTGCTCCATCGGCAGAATGTTTAAGTTTAAGACGATGAGTAGCCGGGAACGCTACATCGAAATCACAAACTTTGCCGAATCGATTGAACAGTCGCTTCGGTCAGCGGTTGTCTTCTATGATCGAGGATGACGCCATCCAGTTTCGCAGCCAGCAAGTGGATAGTTTCGATATAGTCGTCAAAGACAGCCGGCGCATCATCCAATGCTTCGGGCTGCATGAAAAACACGATGCCGGGGCAGTAAAACTGGTCTAAGTCTTTTTCCGGGAACGTGCCGGGCTCTACGATACAGGCGACGCCAAAATCAACCAAGCGGTTTGCATCCAGGCGCTCGAAAATTTTCAAGCTGCCGTATTCAAGCCCGACCATGTTAAACGCTTCAACCAAATCGGCGCCGTTAAAATCTTCGTCCGCTTTGGTGATAATGCTGAACTGGATAATCGCCGGAGCGGCTGCGCGGGGCGGCGGCTCTACGTCGTCGTCATCCTGTTCATAGTATTCATTGTCGTCATCGTCTTCATCAAAATAACGATCCGATCTGTCATGGGCCTGACGATTATTTGTAGCAGCTCCTAGTGGAGCAATATCAAAGTCGTCTTTATCATCGATATCCAACTCTTCTTCATCATCAGCATCGTCATCATAAAAATCCATGTCTTCCTGCGCTTTTTTATCCTTTATATAAGCCAGGATCAACATGCCGATAACTACAACCATGCCGGTTGCAATAATTACAATTCTTAAAATTTCTTTATCCATTAGATTTCCGCCAGACTCACTGCTTCTTCAATATCAACTGCGACCATCCGGGACACGCCCGGCTCTTTCATAGTAACACCTGCCAGCTGTTTTGCAATTTCCATAGTCACTTTGTTGTGGGAAATATACAAAAACTGCACCGATGCCGACATCTCTTCTACCATCTTTGAAAACCGTCCCACGTTAGCATCATCCAATGGCGCATCAACTTCGTCCAACAAACAAAAAGGCGCCGGATTGAGTTCGAAAATCGAGAACACCAAAGCAACCGCCGTTAACGCTTTCTCTCCACCTGATAATAAGTGAATGGAGCTGTTTTTCTTACCGGGCGGCCTGGCAATAATGTTGACGCCCGACTCCAGTTCGTCCTGCTCGGTCAACTCCAGATAAGCATGACCGCCACCGAATAACTTGGGGAACTTTTCTTGCAAACCGCTGTTTATTTTATCGAATGTTTCCCTAAAACGCAGCCGACTTTCTTTATCGATCTTGCTGATCGCCTGATCCAAAGTCTGCAAGGCCTCGATTAAATCGGCATGTTGCTCGTTAAGAAAACTCATCCGTTCGGACTGAGCCTTGTATTCTTCTATCGCGGTCAGGTTGATCGTGCCTAATCTTTCGATTTGCGCGACTAAATCGTCAACCGTTCTTTTCCAGCTGTTTTCCTCGGCCTGTTCCGGCAGGCTTTGCAGCACCTGCTCAACATCGGCATCGATTTCTTTCAGCTGCTCGTTGACGGTTTGCTGGCGGACTCGGCTTTCCTGCAACTCAAAACGGATCGTATCCAGCGCTTCTTTTTGCTTTTCCAGCGCGCGTTGCGTCTTGATATGTTGCTCAGATAACTGGGTTATTTCCGCCTCAAGGTCCTCTTGAAGTTGACGCTGTGTCTTCAGACGAGCTTCCAATTGCGCTTTATCGATCACCATCTGCTCCAGCTGCTTTTTCTCCTGATCCATCGGCGTCAGGGTTTGATGCAGGCTAAGTTCCAACTCGGCAATGCGTTCGACTGATTGTTGATGTTGCAGCTGCAAGCGCTCCAGCTGTTTTCCGGTTAAGGTTTCGGAAGATCGTAGCGAATCAATCTGCGACTTGATGCTGTACACCTGTTGCCGGGCTTCATTGGCGGCTTGATCGATACGCTGTTGTTCGGATTGCAGTTCCTGGTTCGATGCTTCCAGGCTTTGCTTTTTTTGCTCCTGCTCGGACATAACTTGCTCGGCCTGTTCCTGCAACAGCTGCGACTCGGCCATCGTCTCGGCGTTTTCCGCGATTTCCCGGCTTATCTCGTCAATATCGTTGCAGACCTGTTCCAACCGGCGTTGCTGATGTTCCAGGCGGGCCGAATGCGCGCTGAATTCGGCGCTTTTTAACGACAGTTCGCTGCCCAGGCTATTGTCCTGTTGCTGGAGCGATTCGCGCGCGGCTTCGGCATCTTTCAAACCGGTTTCGGCACTTTCCAATTGCTCTTCAAACGTTTCGATTTCAACGTGCAAATCTTCCTGACGCTGCTTTAACAGGCGCAATTCTTTTTCACGTTGCAATACGCCGGTTTTGCTGTCTTTGGCACGGATGATTTTTATCCAGCCGGAGCCGAACCAGGTGCCGTCCGGAGTGATGACCGATTCGTGCGCTTTGAGCTGGGCGGATAAAGTTCTTGCGGTTTCGGCGTCATCGACGCAGTAAACTCCGGCCAGTAAATTGCTTAAATCCCACGGCGCTTTAACCTTATCCAGTAGTTTTGTAGGTGCGAATTCATTCGCCCATTCTGCCTGCTGGGCGACTGAAGTCGCCCCCACAAATTTAGTCTCAACCAACATCAACGACTCATCCGTCAACCGCTGCAAGCCCGGAATAACCTGGTCCGCGCTGTCCACGCAAATCGCCTCAAGATAACTGCCCAAAACCGTTTCCACCGCCGTATCCCAACCGGCCTGTACGTCCAGGAACTCGGCAAGACGGCGATTTTCGGCCAAATCCACGGACTCAAGCCATGCGCTCAAGTGCTTGTTATCCTTACCCATCGCATGTTGCTGCAAC
>CAZJOY010000081.1:0-1332 GCA_964547705.1 uncultured Methylobacter sp.
AACAGGTACGGCTTGAAGAGGGCGGAGAAATTGCTCTCGAAGCTAATTCGGCCACTTTTGAAAGCCATTAATTTGCTGAGTTACAGTCGAAGGGTATCAACCGCTTATCGATCGGCATACAAAGTTTTAATGATCTGGTATTAAACAAACTGGGTCGCGTTCATTCGGCTCAAGAAGCCATTCATGCAGCCGAGATTGCCCATCAGTCAGGTTTTGACAATTTTAATCTGGACTTGATGTTCGGCTTACCGGACGCAAGCCCTGATAGTAGCAAAATAGATATAAAAACGGCGATAAGTCTTGATCCTACCCATATTTCTTTTTATCAGCTAACATTAGAGCCTAATACTTGGTTTCATAAGTTTCCACCCAAGCTTCCCGATGACGAAACAATATTCAGCATGCAAAAAGAGTGTCAGCAAATATTGGCAAGTCACGGTTATCAGCAATATGAGGTCTCGGCCTATAGTAAACAAGGCCGGCAGTGCCGGCATAATGTAAATTATTGGCGATTTGGCGATTATTTAGGCATAGGTGCCGGTGCTCATGGGAAAATTACTCAAAGCCTGCCGCAATCTATTATTCGCAGCTTTAAGCCCAAAAGTCCGGAACAGTATTTAAGCAACTTACAACAAAACGGTGGAGCCGACGTTATTCCTGTAGCGGAATTGCCTTTGGAATTTGTGATGAATCATTTGCGTCTGAAACAAGGTTTTAGCCTGGAAGACTATCAAGCGGCAACAGGTCTTGCTCCCGCTACGCTGGAGCCGGCTTTATCGGTTTGTGTGAAACAAAACTTGCTTATCCGGCAAAACAATCACTATTATTGCTCAGAACAAGGCTGGAATTTTCTGGACAATATTTTAGAGAATTTCATTCCTTAATCCCTGTAAACACGCTAACAATAATTTATCATGCTTGATTATCAAAAAGATTTTATTTCCTATGCCCTGGATTGCGGCGTCCTCAAATTCGGCGAATTCCAGTTGAAATCAGGCCGTGTCAGTCCTTATTTTTTTAATACCGGTTTATTCAATACCGGTGCCCAGCTAGGTAAATTGGGACAGTTCTACGCCCAGGCATTGATCCAGTCCGGACTTAAAACGGATATTCTTTACGGTCCTGCATATAAAGGCATCCCACTGGTTAGCGCTACATCCATTGCCTATGCTCAGTTAACCGGTGACGATATTCCCTTTGCCTTCAACCGCAAAGAAGCAAAAGATCATGGTGAGGGCGGTAGTCTGGTGGGCGCGCCGCTACAGGGCAAGGTACTGATCCTTGATGATGTAATAACCGCTGGCACTTCAGTCAGGGAATCCGTCGATATTA
>CAZJOY010000081.1:1342-16062 GCA_964547705.1 uncultured Methylobacter sp.
CGTATTGATTGCCCTGGACAGGCAGGAAAAAGGCCAAAACGATGTTTCCGCTATTTCGGAAGTTAAAGATCAATTTGCAATGCCGGTGATCGCAATCATTACCCTGGCAAATATTATTGAATATCTAATGGCTGACGCTGCCGTGGAAGCGTTGTATCCCGCATCCCTACTCGATCAAATAAAAGCCTATCAAAGTCTTTACGGCATTTAGAAATACACAAGTTTGGGTAAAAAATAAAATTATCTTAAGCTAACAGTTCTTAAGATATAGACTACAATTACCAAAAAAATCATCGTCATCTGACGATTGCAGGAGCAGGTATTGCCCCTGCAATATTTGCATTCACCACATCCATGCGGTTTATGCAGGAGCACAAACCGATAATTCGGCTAATTTAAAAAATCATGTTAGCAACAAAAGGCGCACCATGAGGAATATGGAATTTAAAGAACAAATGCACGAATATTCGGTATGGCGTGCAAAATTGGTTCAAGCTATAGAAATGTATCACCAATGGCGCAGCCGCTACGGTATGAATGATCCTCATAGCACCGAAACCATTTTAAATATTCTTAATGGCTTGCAATCGGATAAAATCACACTCGCTTTTGTTGCTGAATTTTCCCGCGGTAAAACCGAGCTGATCAACTCTTTGTTTTTTGCTGAAACAGGTGTCAGGTTACTCCCGTCGTCACCGGGGCGCACTACCATGTCGCCTACCGAGCTTTTCCACGATGAGAAAGGCGGAAATTACATTCGTTTGCTTAATATCGAAAGTCGTCTTGAAGATATTTCATTAGCTGAATTCAAGAAAAATCCCGATCGGTGGACCCAGATAGACTTGGATTGCGATTCTCCGACCCAAATGCAGGAAGCCTTTAAAGAGTTGGTTGCTACCAAGCTTGTTGACCGGGAAATTGCCGACAAGTTGGGCTTATGGAACGAACGTGAAGCGGCAGAGCAAGGTATCATCAATCCCGAGAAAGTTGAAATCCCTTGCTGGCGCCATGCCTTGATCAGTTTTCCTCATCCTTTACTAAAAGAAGGTTTGTCGATACTCGACACGCCCGGCTTAAATGCATTGGGAACCGAGCCGGAACTGACCTTAAGTATGCTGCCTAGTGCTCAGGCCATTGTTTTTGTGCTCGCCGCCGATACCGGCGTTACCAAAAGCGACTTGGAAATGTGGCACAATCATGTTTGTCATAATCGTGGCGGCAATAAGCAGGGCTTAGCGGTAGTGATGAATAAAATCGATGCTATGTGGGATGATCTGGCTGGCGAAAACGGATATGACGACTCCATTCGCTCGCAAATCAAAACCTCGGCAACTACGTTAAAAATAGATGAGAATGTCATCTTCCCTGTTTCAGCCAAACAAGCTTTGCTTGCTAAGGTTAAAGCCGATGAGGAACTGTTGGCAAAAAGCCGTCTAGCTGCGTTGGAAAACTATCTTGCCAATGATATTTTAAAGCAGCGTAAAAATATCCTGCTTGGAACCGTCGTTCGCGATATTGGTTTTTTGGTTGATGAGTCATCCAATTTAGCAAATGCTTCACTAGCAAATGCCGTTGCGCAGCTTGATGAATTTAAAAAAATCGATTTTCAAAATCAGGATATGACCAGTAAGTTGATGGCCGAAACACGGGATCGGCAGAATCTTTATATGGCTAATGTCGAAAATTTTCAGGCCAGCCGCCGGGTTTTTGGTGTTCAAGCCCAGATTCTGATCGACTCTTTTGCTAAAGAGAAAATTGATGTCATCATCAAAACTACCAAGCATGACATGGCAAAGAGCCTGACAACGTATGGTATGAAGCAAAATATCCGTAAATTATTTGATGAGTTGCGCGATCTGCTGCAAGACTCCGTCGATATTACCAATGAAACCCGGCGATTGGTAAAAGCAATACACAAAAAATTTAAGGATGAATACGGCTTTAAGGAGATTGAACCGCAGCTGTTTTCGATCAAACAATATCAGATTGAGTTGGAACAGATTTTTGATGAGGGCGAAGCATTCCGTACCAGCGCAAGAACCACGATGTCTGAACAAAGCATCGTCATCAATAAGCTTTACAGTACGCTGATTTCCAAAGCCAGAAATATACTCAGGCAGGCGCATGCCGATGCTACAACATGGAGTAACGGGGTTTTAACGCCCCTGATGCATCAAATTAAAGACCATAAAAAACAAATCGAAGGTCGTCTGCAAATGCTGAGAAAAATAAACGAATCGAAAGACAACATTATTGAAAACATCGCCAGTCTTGAAGCGGAACTGGAACCGTTAAAACGGCAATGCGATGAATTAGCCGTCATCATCAATGCGATGCAGCTGGACGTTAATAATTAAATAGATATAAGACTCAAGCAGCCTGTCTCTTGAGCTTTTTCATTTTTTCTTGAAAATCAAATCCCATACGCCATGCCCTAAACGTATACCGCGCTGCTCAAACCTTGTTAACGGGCGATATTCGGGACGTTCACAATAGTCGCCGGCAGTGCTGGTATTGCTAAGGCCAATTCCCGCCGACAATATTTGCAGCATGTGTTCCGCGTAATTTTCCCAGTCGGTCGCCGCATGAAAATAACCGTCCGGCCTCAATTTCTTGGTTAATAGCTCGACAAAGCTCGGGCGGACGATACGCCGTTTATGGTGCTTTTTTTTCGGCCATGGGTCGGGAAAGAACAAATGCACGCCAGTCAGGCTATTGTCGGCAATCTTATGTTCAATAATATCCATCGCATCGTGGCAATAGATCCTGACGTTGGTAAGGCCTTGCTGATCCAACAGCAGCATTAAATGGCCTACGCCCGGTCTGTGAACTTCGATGCCGATATAGTCATTATCAGGATTAGCTGCCGCCATCTTCGCTAAGCTGTCTCCAGAACCGAAACCTATTTCAACAATCAACGGTGCAGTGCGGCCAAAAACTTGGCTAAAGTCATAGTCGGTATTAGGATCTAGACAATATTTATCCCAATGATTATCCAACGCTAATTGCTGACCTTGGGTAATGCGTCCTTGACGGCGGATAAAACTGCGGATTTTATGCGATGGAGTTTGTTCTGGAGAGAGCATGATAACTAAGAAGCAGAAAGGACGCCCAACCGGGCGTCCCTGTTAAAATTAAAAAAACAGTCCGTCAATCGGCGATGAGGCGGAAGCAAAACGTTTTCTCGGCATACGCCCAGCCAGGAATGCTTCCCTGCCGGCTTCAATGCCTTTGCGCATGGCCGAGGCCATCAATACCGGATTTTTAGCGGCGGCAATCGCGGTATTCATCAAGACACCGTCACAACCCAGCTCCATTGCTATTGCTGCGTCGGACGCTGTACCGACACCGGCATCGACCAGAATGGGCACATTGGCATTTTCAACAATCGTTAAAATATTATAGGGATTGCGTACACCCAAACCTGAACCAATCGGTGCGGCCAGCGGCATGACCGCTACGCAGCCGATATCTTCCAGCCTCTTGGCTGCAATTGGGTCGTCGTTGGTGTAGACCATCACATCAAAGCCGTCTTTAACCAACAGCTCAGCGGCTATATAGGTTTCGGCTACATCGGGAAACAAGGTTGTTTGGTCGGCGAGCACTTCCAGCTTGACCAGCTTGTGGCCGCCGAGCAGTTCCCGGCCCAAACGACAGGTTCTGACGGCGTCTTCCGCAGTATAGCAACCGGCGGTATTTGGCAGAATGGTGTATTTATCCGGCGAAATAACATCCAGCAAATTAGGTTCACCGGGATTCTGACCGATATTAGTACGGCGAATAGCTACTGTCACAATTTGCGCACCGCTAGCCTCAATAGCCAAACGGGTTTCTTCGAGATCTTTATATTTTCCGGTGCCGACCAATAATCTTGAGTGATACTTGACTCCGGCAAGCATGAACGAGTCATCCTGCCCGCCGCCAATCGCATGCACAATTTCCAGACGATCCCCGGCTTGTAGCAACTGAGCGTCATATTGCTGGAACGGCAGAATTTCTTTATTCAGTTCAATCGCAATTTTTTTACCGGTTAATCCCAAATCGGCAACCACATCGGCAACCCGGCTGTTTTCGGCGCAGTCACGGGTTTCGCCGTTAACATAAACTATCATTTACTCAAACTCCGGCTGGTGTCCACGGTTCTGCGTTTTTGCACCGCTTGAGCCAGCTCTCTTAACAACGGAACAGTATCATCCCAAGACAAGCAGGCATCGGTAATACTTTGGCCGTAGACTAACGGTTGTCCATCAATAACTTTTTGATTGCCTGCCTTAAGATGGCTTTCGATCATCACGCCCATGATCCGATGGTCGCCGTTGGCGATTTGTCCAGCGACATCATCCCCGACTATCAATTGTCGTTGGCACTGTTTCAAACTATTGGCATGACTGAAATCAATCATGATATTCGGTTTTAGTTCTGCATTGACTAAGCCTTCAGCGACCTGCTCCACGCTGACGGCATCATAATTAGGGCGATCATTGCCGCCTCTTAAAATGATATGCACATCTTCATTGCCGGTGGTTGAAAAAATAGCTGAATGGCCCGCTTTGTTCAGCGAGATGAAATGGTGCGGACTCATTGCCGCGCCTATCGCATCAATGGCGATTTTGATCGTACCGTCGGTGGAATTTTTAAAACCGATAGGGCAAGACACGCCTGAAGCTAATTCACGGTGTCCCTGGCTTTCAGTAGTCCTGGCGCCAATTGCGCCCCACGCGATCAGATCGGAAACATATTGTGGCGTGATTAAATCCAGGTATTCGGTTGCAGCCGGAACGCCGGCTTCATTCACATCCAGTAACAACCGTCTGGCGATACGCAGGCCTTTGTTGATATTAAAACTGGAATCCAGGTCAGGATCGTTAATCAGGCCTTTCCAGCCTACCGTCGTTCGCGGTTTCTCAAAATAGACCCGCATCACGATCACCAGATCATCAATTAGCTCGTCTTTAACCGCTTTCAAACGTTGGGCGTAGTCAAGCGCAGCTACCGGATCATGAATGGAGCAAGGCCCCACTACCACAACCAGCCGATCATCCTGTCCGTCCAGTACCTTGTGGATGTCCAGCCTGGCAAGTGCAGTCGTTTGCGCCGCAGCCTCGCTAATCGGCATTTCGGTATGAACCTGAACCGGGGCAATGACTTCTTTAGTCTCGCAAATCCTCAGGTCATCAGTAATATATTTTGTATGCATGAAAGCTATCAACCCATTGCAGGATTATTGTCAGAATTTATTATTTTAACCGATTTCAAAATGCTTTTGTTAGTTCTTGCCGTGCGGCCTGTAATTCTTACTTGACTGAATCCACGCAGATATTTTAACCGGACTTTTATGGTGTTGCTTAAGGGTAAGGAGAGCTAAGCTTATTTTTTAATCAGTTTATTCTTATCGATCAACTTTCAATGCCTTATGAACGCCTAAAACAGAAATATAATTAAACTGTGTTATTTAACGCACTTTGCTAAGTCATATCACGCATTTTTCATTTAAAAATCCTTTAAATTACTCAGAGAGCCCGATTTAATTGGGTTGCCGCTGCTGGCATGATATATGCCTTATATATCGTTATGGGTAATTTATCCCGAAATGCTCATTTTACAAATGTATCTCTTAACAATAATAAACGTTCTCAGGAGGACTTAATGTCAAAATCAATTACTTTTAAAAAACTGGCCATGTATTCATTGACGACCGCAACGATGGTCGCTGCCAGTCAAGGCGTTTTTGCCCATACCAGATTACAATCACCGACTATCCTTGAGGGTACCAGAGTTTACAATAATGTAGTTCTTGGACACGGTTGCCATAATGTTGCCACTAACTCAAATAGTAATGCGGTGATGGGCATGAGCGTGGTATTTCCTGACGCTACCGCTACCGTTGCCTCCAAGCCGGCCGGTTCCGCAGCGACTGTTGCAAGTGCGTCCGCAGGTGCGGTCACAGATTGGGTATCAGGAGCCGGAGAAGGCTACAGCAAAAAGGTTTACAGTACGGACATATTTACATCCGAAGGTCAGAAATCCAATGCATTGGGCAATGTGGTCGGATTTTGGACAGGAGGCGGCAACAGCCTGCCGGGAATTAACTATACCGCTCTTATTCCGTTCAAGACAGACGCCATCAGCATTAAGCCTGAATCATGCGCTAAATCCGTCACTTTTGTGGTGGCTATTTCCGACATTTGCCAGCTGACCAATGCCAGCGGGCTGAATGATGAAACCGTCAACATGTGGACGCCTGCGGTAGGTTCGAATTTCGATGGTGTTGGGCTTCATGGCTACAATTCGCCTGCTACATTGAAAGTGGTCAGAAACACCACCGGCACGCCGGCTACATTGACTTCTGCCGCAGTTGCCGCCAATCCTCTTCCTGCCGCATGTGGCAATGGACTTGACGTAACGGTTACGCCGACGGCTGACCAGCTTAACCGCGACATGCCTGTTAAGGATGCTAATGGCTCACAAGTTTGGCCAAAACCATAATCGGCTATCGTTTATAGTGCGGGTTATGTCTGTAGCTGCCGTTAAAGTACCTTTTATAAACGGGGTATTGTAATGGTTGCCGGCCTATGGCGATGTTAATCGCCATAGGCTTTTTTGCTTAGTTGCACAGCCCGCTTTTCGGTTTTATAGTTTGCCGTCCGAATAAAAAATAATCTATATAATAGTTCACTTGAGATACCGAACAGACAGGCGGGTTTAAAGATCAGGTAATGCAGTATAATTGCGGCTGTTCTATATTGCGGCTCGGATTGCCGGCCTGGAAACGAGTCGGCTTTGTTGAATATTCATTTTCGCTAATGCGTCAGTGGCACGAGGATTATTATGAAAACTGTATTTTTAAAAAAAACGCTGGTTGCGGTATCGCTTTTGATCGCAGCAGGATACGCAGATATTAGCTTTGCACATAGCGGAGGCGGAACCATAGATCCCACAGGAACCAATGCAAGCGCATCCGACCTTGCCGTGGTCACCTGTTTTGATGACGGTAACGGAACACCGCACCATCTTGCCGCCCAATTAAAGGACAGCTCCAATCCGGTATCCGGATTATTGTTGAGCCTTCATCTTCAAAAAGGCAACCAAATGACGACTATTACAGATACCGTTCCCGGAGATACAAACTATAGCCCTCTAATCACGCTTAACGGCGGCGCCGGCGTGTATTATATGTCGGTCACAAAAACCAATGCCGGCGCGAGACTCTTCGATGTCATCTGGCATTGCGTAACCAATAACGGCGACCATACGGGTACGGATATTGCTGTCGTGCAAGCTCAGTAATTGTCGGTCTTGATTGCCCGTACTTGGTCACGGGCGTTGCCAGTTAAATAACAAATGAACCTGTCGGCGCGGCTATTCAGCCGCTTATCAAACAGCTCCTTATATGAATCAACGAATATTAGCTCTAATCTGTACCGCGTTGGCGCTTATCCCCACTCAAACGATACTTGCTGCAGAGATTGGCAGCAAAGCGCCCGACTGCCTGCTTGCGTCACTTAAGGACACGCAACGTTATGATTTGCAAAAATTTCACGGCAAAGTGCTTTATGTGGATTTTTGGGCCTCATGGTGTCCTCCCTGCGCGGAATCTTTTCCATTCTTGAACAACCTGGATCGCGACTTCAAAGATAAAGGGCTGCAAGTCATCGGTGTGAATCTGGATCAAGTGCCTGAAGATGCCAAAGCGTTTCTTGCCAAATACCCCGCCAATTTTACCGTGGCGTCCGATGTAGAAGATAAGTGCGCCGGAAGTTTTGATGTGAAAGCCATGCCATCGTCTTACTTAATTGATCGAAAGGGTATCATTCGTCATATACATTTTGGTTTTCGACCCGGAGAAGCTAAGGAGCTTCAGGTTCTTGCAGAGCAGTTGCTGGCGGAGAAGCCGGGACAGGCTGAATAATCGTTTCTGATAACAATATAGTTGGGAAACTTGATGAGCAACAAAGTGATGAAAAACATCAAATGAAGATCACTCAACAAGTGCTGTTAATTGCCTTAAGTCTCTGCATCTTGGGCTGCACCCCGGTGATGCCGTGGCAGCGCGGTAAACTCGCCAAGCCATATATGGCTTTGGATCCTTACCCCCTACAAAACACGTTTAAAACGCATATTTACAACAGCCGCGAGGCGGCTTCGGGTAGCGGTTCCGCTGGAGGGGGCGGTTGTGGCTGTAACTAAACCCGAATCAACGAAGCTTCGCGCCGAAAAAGCGGGGAGAACGCTGTCTAAGTATGTTTATAAACAGTTAACTGAATGCCTGTTACCTCACCGCGCCCAATCGAAACCTGCAACAGCAGTCAGTGCATCATTGCAGGCGCTGACCGCTGCTGCTTTATCCTTACCTGGCTTGATGCCTGCTCCGGCTCATGCTGCCGATCAAGAGGCCAGTTTATTATACGGATATTACGAGGAGAGCAACCGTAACCTTTCCGGCGTAAACAGCCGATTCGATCCGATCGTAGTGAATAGTCTTCTGGGCAGTTCGAAAATCAAGCTGTCCGACCGGGTAAAGTTTGCTTTCAATTATACGCAGGATATTTGGAGCGGGGCTACGCCGATCGCTACTGCGCCGTTATCTTTCGGCGGTAATAAAGAAGGAGGCGTCATTGCGGGCGCAACGCCTTTTTTGCAAAATAATGGGTTGTCATTTGATAAGCAATTAAATCCGTTGAAACAAGATGCCTTAACCGGTCAATTCGTTAACGATAACCAGTTAGTGCATACGCTTTCCGCCGCCTCGCCTGAGATTCGCAGACAAGGCGATTTCAAGCTCGGTTACGAATGGGATGAGGCGACGCTGGATGTGGGAGGCGGGATCTCAGTAGAAAACGATTATGAATCCCGGTTCGGCAATGTGGCTGGGCGTTGGGATTTTAACCGTAAGCTTACCAGCTTGAACCTGAGCTTGAGTTATACCAATAGCGACACCCACGCCATACTCGATCACGATGTTACTCCTTATATATGGGATACAAGCCGTGGTTTTGAATCCTACAATAGCACCTCCAATAGTGGCCAGCTCAAAAAAGAAGGAAGAAATAATGCCCTGCATGGTAATCGGCAGGATTGGGGGACGGTTCTTGGCCTGACCCAGATACTGAACGAGAGTGCGCTGGTTGAGGCGGGTGTGAGCTATAACCGTAGTACCGGCTATATGGCAAATCCCTACAAAACGGTGGAGGCTGCGTTTATTGATCCGGTACAAACGGGCGACGTCTTAACCGGGGTGTCTATCGGCTTACTTGAAAAGCGGCCTGACGAGCGTAACCAATGGACTGAAAACCTGCGTTACGTTCAACACATTGACGGCTTGGATGCGGCTTTACACTTTGATTACCGCTTTTTTCACGATGATTGGGGAATCAACGCTCATACGTTTGAGGCCGATTGGGCGCAACCGATGGGTAATGATTGGACGATCACGCCCAAGGTGCGTTATTACTCCCAGGATGCCGCCGATTTCTATACCCCGTATATTACATCCCATCAGGCCTTAAGGAAAAATGCTGTCGATGAAAGCGGGCGGCCCATTTATGTTGAGGCCGACAATCCCAATAACGGCAACGTTTATTTTCGCGATGATAATTTTAATCTCGTTGATGCCAACGGCAATGCGGTCAATGAAGCTGTTGTTAATCCGGTCAATAAAACGATCCCGTTTGATCGCAATAAACTGCCTGCTAACTATTCCAGCGATCACCGCCTTTCGGGATTCGGCGCTTTAAGCGGCGGTATCACGGTAAGCAAGCAGTTTGCCAAAGGCGTCACGCTTGAGGCGGGTGCTGAATATTATATGCACGCAGGCTCGTTGAAGCTGGGTGGGGGTGGAGAAGGCTCTTATGCGGATTACAATTCTTACACAGTTAATGCCGTTCTAAAGGTTGATTTATCGGCGCTGTCACTCTCCATGGTGAATAGTGGGCATGCCGGCCATGCTGCGCATGGTCACCATGGCGGCCATGCGCCGGCTGGTGTGATGTTCGACCACATGCTGGGCAAGTCCGGCGATGTGATGGTCGGAGCCCGGTATATGTACGGCACTCAGTCCGGTAACATGCTGCAAGGCTCGAATAACGTCAGTGATCAAGCCATCGTAAATAATGGCTGTAACGGTAGTCCCTGTTTTACGACGCCGACCGGGATGAACATGAACATGATCATGGTCGACCTGATGTATGCTCCTAAAGACTGGCTAACCCTGATGCTGATGCCCCAGTTTGTCGACATGGACATGACCACGAGGGCGTTAAACGGCGCCCCATCGGCAACTGTTGAACAGCAGGCGCTGATTAATCATCATGCTTTGCATGAGCACACCACAGGCGGTATCGGGGACACCGGCATGTACGCGATGGTCAAGCTGTTCGATCAATCCATCCATCATATTCATGGAACCGTGGGTATCAGCGCGCCGACCGGCGATGTTGATGTTAAGTTCAGGGATACTCATCGAATAGATGCAGGCTTCCAGCATTACGGCATGCAATTGGGCAGCGGCACTTGGGATTTCAAACCGAGCATCACTTACACCGGAAATATCGATAAATATTCCTGGGGTGCGCAACTGAACGGCACCATACGCCTTGAAGACAAGAACAAATCGGGCTTTGCTTTTGGCGATATGTTCCAGTCCACAGCGTGGGGCAGCTATAAGCTGTTAAATTGGCTTTCCTCATCGGTGCGAGGCGTTTACACGGTCCAAGGCTCAAATAAAGGTGAGTTTAACGGCACATTCAATAAACTGGGGCCGGTGGATTATGCCTCCAGCTATGGAGGACGTTATTGGGATGTCGGCTTCGGTCTTAATGCTTTTGTGCCGACCGGTAATCTGCAGGGCAACAGTTTGAGTTTCGAGTGGTTACAGCCGGTAAGCGATGATGTCAACGGCTACCAGCTTCAGCGTGAGGGTGCGTTGTCGGCCACCTGGAGTTATGCGTTTTGATAAGTCATGTTTTGTGCTGAACTGCAATTTCTAAGATGAAAGCCAAACGTCTGGCTGACTACCATTTTGCTTTTAAGGCGATGGGCTCTCCCTGCGAGATACAGCTCTTTGCCGATACTCATGCCAACGCCCAACGGGTTGCGGATGCCGTTATTGCCGACGTTCACAGGCTTGAAGCGCGTTACTCGCGTTACCGTAGCGACAGTTTTCTGTCCGAGATCAACCGTGTGGCGACCGTTGGCGGTTCTATTACGGTTGACGACGAAACGGCAGGGTTGTTGAATTATGCGGCGACCTGCTACGAGCAAAGCGATGGGTTGTTCGATATTACTTCCGGCATTTTGCGTCAAGCTTGGCGCTTCGATCTGGGCAAACTGCCGAATCAGGCGCAAATTCAGCAATTACTCGACAAAGTCGGCTGGCACCGGCTGCGCTGGACGCCGCCGGTGCTTGAATTTTCAACACCGGGTATGGAGATTGATTTCGGTGGCGTGGTTAAGGAGTATGCCGCTGATCGTGCCGCGGCATTATGTTGGGAAGCCGATATTCGGCATGGCGTGATTAATTTGGGCGGCGACATCAAAGTCATCGGTCCACGTATCGACGGTAGCCCGTGGCGAGTCGGCATCCGCCATCCCCGCGAAAAAGAGGCGGTCATGCAGACCATTTTATTGCAAGAGGGCGCGCTTGCCAGCAGCGGCGATTACGAACGTTGCATCATGGTGGACGGCGTCCGTTACGGTCATATCCTCAACCCGCGTACCGGTTGGCCGGTACGGCATTTGGCGGCGGCCAGCGTGGTTGCCGATTTCTGCGTGGTGGCGGGCAGCGCATCGACTATTGCAATGCTCAAGGAAGACAGCGGCCCAGCGTGGCTGGAAAGTTTGGGATTGCCTTATTTATGGGTGAGTGTGCAAGGTAAAACGGGTGGTACGCTTGTGTTGGGTGAGTCGTGCCGACATAGTGCGAATTAGGTTTCTGCATGTCTCAGCGAGTCCGGTACCGGTCATAGGTTTTTTGTAATAGGCTGGAAATTGCAATAGCATGGGGAAAACATGATAAATAACTTTCCTGTCTTTCCTGCACATGGCTTTATGCATCATCATGACATCTTAAGCTAAAGCTTGAACCGCTGATGCCGCAGAGCCGGCCGATATCGTGGCTACAGTGGTCGTATTGGTAGGCTATTGGACTGAACGTCTTGAATAATCACTCGATTGATTTTGATCAACTTAATCTGGCTCCTTTGATTGTGGGTTTGAACTACTACAATTCCAACGCCACTCTATCTGCGCTCCTTATCGTGTAAGGCCGTAATATTTGCAGCCATTGAAAATGGGAACATCGTAATCAGGGAACGCTTTTTCAATGAGTTCTTGTAAACGAATCGCAGAGCCAGCTTCTTTTGAAGCGGTTTTAATGATTATTCGTAACACCCTATCACCATGCATACGAAAAAGACAATAGATATGCTCCTTACTTTGAGAGGATTGAAGGTCAAACTCGATAGCAAAACTTTTTTGCTCGATTGCTATACTCGTCAAAATTAACAGCCGCTTTGCGACAAATTTGATTTCTTGGATAATTGTAAGCGGTACGTCTTCTTCTGGAATATCTTTGTAACCAATTACAGACAGGCTACTACCAATTTTATGTGAGAGAAAATCCTGTACATCCTTCCCAACGGCATTACCGCCTTCTTGCCCTCGACCAATGAATAACACTCCAATAATCACACATGCAAACACTATAAGAAGATTCTTGGGTATTGATGACGATAAAAACATAACATTATTCATACCTCAATAAGAAAACGCACTAATGCGCGAGCGCATAAAAAGGGGGGGGGTATTGAAAAGAAACCTGGCCCTTTTATGCTTTTATGCCCCTATTTTAGTTGCTATCAGCTTCAATCCGGGTAAGTTTGCCCTCTTTAAAGAAAAACGAAATTTGTGTAGCCACTATTTCGTCTTTCCCTTTCTCAAAACTGGAATCCTTTGCTACGGAGTTAATCAAATCTCGCACTTTGCTTTCTGATACACCAACACAGGTTGAATTTACAACTTTTGCTAACAAATTGCGTTGTTCAGTAATTTGGTTTGCATTCTGCTCTTGGTAATCAAGAGCCACGGATTGATCAATGATTTTAAAAGCTAACCAAAGAATAATTCCAATTAGAAGAACACATATAATCCAAGGAATACGAGTAATTACTTGCATGAAGAGCCCTCCTGATAGGCTGTAACAGCAGCTTTACCAAAAGTTTTACAATTATTGTTTAACAAATCGTACTTAGGATGCTGACGCTTAAATTGTTCGGCAAAATTAATTGTTCCTTTGTAATCTGAGTTTGGGTAGTAGGTCCCGGTTACATGAACGTCATGCCCAAAATTATGAGATAGAAAATCGTAAAGATGGTTGAGCGAGTCTTCTGTAGGCAAACCATCGTCTCCAAGGGAAATGTTTGGGATTTTTCCGCGACGAATAATCCCATTATCATCACCATAACGGCCAAGTTCATAATATTTGGTATTGCCAGAGCTCGGATCAACTGAAACAACTGCACCATGGCCCCGAGGTAACTTTCCGAACGGTGTAGTTACAGGGTAGTAGTCATAGTTGATATAGATAGCATCTAGTCCAAGCGGATCAATGAAATTAACTGGATTCCCATCAACATAGGTATAAGCATTCAACCCGCCCGCAAGCCCAATCGGATCGCTGGTGAGAAAACGTCCTATTTGCGGGTCATAATAGCGGTGGTAGTTATAATGCAAGCCGGTTTCGGCATCATAATACTGGCCCGGAAAACGCAGGTTGTATTCAAACGCAACGCCATCGCCATCCGGATCGGGGTTAACCGGTGAGTCGCCAAAGGGCTTGTCCTGCCACTGCCAGACGGTATTCCCCGACGGGTTGGTGATTTTTCTCGGAGAACTCAGGTGGTCGGTATGCACAGCGTAAATGTCCGCCCCTTTCAGCACGGCAATGGGTTGACCGAACAGGTACACGGTTTCCTGGTTAGCTTGCCCAGTGGCATTGTATTCGCCGATCAGGCGGGCCTTTTCGTCATAAACGTAATGCGTCAAGATGCCGCTGCTGTTTTTCGCGGTCCGCTGGCCGAGGCTGTTGTACAATAACCTCCACCAACTGGTTTTTGCCGTCATAACGATAGCTATACGCCCCATCGCTCAAGGTATTTCCGGCTTCGTCATACTGGTAGTTTTTGACGACTCCGCCCTGAACGGCGGCCAGTTTATTGTTGGCCGGGTTGTAGCTGTAATTTTCAACAGCTGTTGAGCTATTAGTTGTCAAGCGGTTGCCGTTGCGGTCATAAGCATAACCGAGGTTATAATCGGTAGAACTGACCAGACGGCTCACCGGGCCGTAACCATAGCTATGTAAGTTAAGGCCATCGTTAATACGGAGGAGATTGCCTATCCAGTCATAGGTCAGACTGCGCTCTTGGTCAGCCAAGCTTTGCCGGATCAAGCGGCCATCCTGATCGTAACTGCGTTGCGTCAGCGTACCGTTCGCCCAGCGCCAACCGGTTATCTGATTAGCCGCATTATAGGTCAGCTGGTCTACTAGCGTTATGCCGTTACCGGCAACCTGATCAACGCGTCCATCGGCGTAACGGTAAGAAACCGTTTTACCCGATGGGTAGGTGATGCCTGACAACTGCCCGAGCGCGTTGTACTGGTAGCTAACAATAGTGTAGTGGTCTAATAAAAACGGACAGCCCGATAGGTTGATAAAATAACTCAAC
>CAZJOY010000082.1:0-15964 GCA_964547705.1 uncultured Methylobacter sp.
CAACAATGATTAGAGTAGGTCAAGGTTACGATGTACACCGCTTTAAAGATGGCGGCGAGGTAATACTAGGCGGCGTAAAAATAGATTACGAACAAGGCCTGGAAGCGCATTCCGACGGCGATGTAGTTTTGCATGCCTTATGCGATGCGATACTGGGCGCGGCGGCCTTGGGCGACATTGGCAAGCATTTCCCTGATACCGATCCTGAGTTTAAAGGCGCCGACAGTCGGGTTTTATTGCGCCATGTTTACAATATTGTGCAGGAAAAAGGCTATAAGCTGGTCAATGCAGATATTACGATTATTGCCCAAGCGCCAAAAATGTCGCCGCACACTGCCGCAATGTGCCGCAATATAGCCGATGATTTGCATGTGGACGTCGATTTCATCAACGTCAAAGCGACCACCACTGAAAAGCTCGGTTTTGAAGGGCGTAAAGAAGGCATTGCTGTGCAGGCGATAGTCCTGATTGAAAAATAGCCGTAATGCATAACATTGAAATCCCCGTCTGGCCTTACGTTTACGGCCAACCTTCCGGTTCCGGCAAAATCCGCAGCTTACCCGAAGATTTTATCGTTAGCGAAAACCTGTCTTTCGAGCCGTCGGGCGCCGGCGAACACGCTTTTTTGCAGATAGAAAAGAAAGGCGAAAATACCGAATATGTCGCCAGACAATTGTCCAGGTTTGCTAATGTCAGGCAACGCGATGTCAGTTATGCGGGCTTGAAAGATCGTCATGCGGTCACTACGCAATGGTTCAGCGTCTGGCTGCCGGGTAAAGCCGATCCCGACTGGGCGCAGTTTGAGTCGGATAGCGTAAAAGTACTACATTCTGTACGCCACGCCAGAAAGCTCAAGCGCGGCGTGTTGTCAGGCAACAGCTTTAAGTTGGTTGTTCGCGATTGGCAGGGCGATCAAGCAAAAACCATTCAACAACTGGAACAGATTAAAGCCAACGGCATCGCCAATTATTTCGGCTCGCAACGCTTTGGCAACGAAGGGCAAAATGTCAGCAAGGCTTTGACAATGTTTGCGGGCGCAAAAGCCGGTCGTGAGCAACGCAGTATTTATTTGTCGGCGGTCAGGTCTTATTTGTTCAACCTGATTTTGGCTGAGCGGATCACGCAAAATAACTGGAACCAAGCGCTTGCAGGCGACACTTATCAATTCGATTTATCGCATAGCTGTTTTCAGTCGGATCACCCGGACGCGGAAATCATTCGGAGATTGGAGGCCAAAGAAATTCATCCTACCGGCGTATTATGGGGCAGGGGAGATGCCGCTGTGCTTGATATTGAACAGGCCGTTATTGATGCGCATGAGGACCTGGCTCAGGGGTTGATAGCGAATGCCGTTGACCGGGACAGGCGCGCATTAAGAGTGAATGTGCAGGATTTACAATGGCGGTTTGTCGATGATACGACGTTGGAGCTTTGTTTTACCTTGCCTGCGGGGAGCTATGCCACATCGGTGTTGCGGGAAATTATTCTATAAAAGAACACCACGAACGACTGTAGGGAGCAGTTGCCGAGACACGAAGAGCACGAAGTTTATATTTTTCTTCGTGCCTTCGTGGTGAATAAATGCTTTTCCGTGCTTAGCCGGCTTTCCTGATTAAAAACGGTCCCAAAATCAACGCATCCAGATCGGCTGCCTGAAAGGCGCGAACAGCTTCTTCAGCAGTACGGACGATAGGTTCTTCGTGCATATTAAAGCTGGTGTTGATCACGCTGGGTACGCCGGTCACATCATAATATTCTTTGATAATATCGTAGTAGTCCGGATTGTCTTCACGGCGCAGTACTTGAGGGCGAGCGGTGTTATCGATATGTACGGCAGCAGGAATGTTTTTCTTGGCTAGGTCCGAAACGTTGTAGGTAAGCGTCATAAAACGCGCGGTCAGTTGATCTTCCTGCCATGCCGGGAAATATTCCTTTGCATGTTCCTGAAGAATAACCGGCGCAAAAGGCATGAATTCGGTACGGTCGAACTTTTTATTCAACCAATCATTAATAGTTGGATCATTACATGCCGCCATTACGGTGCGATTACCCAAGGCGCGAGGGCCGTATTCCATTTTGCCATCCGCGCGGGCAATAACTTTGCCGTCGGCTAATAATCTTGCAACGACGAAAGCAAGGTTGTCGGGTTCTTCATAAGTTACTCCCAGTTCTTCAAGTGCGGCTAACGCATTATCGCGATTAATTTCTGTGCCTAAATAGACTTGCTGATTAAACCGGGGCTCCAAACCCTGATTCAAGCGGGAATAAACTTCAAATGCGGCCCCGGTTGCCAAACCGCCGTCGCCCATATTCGGATGCACGTAAATAGTCTCAATTTCCGGCAATGCCAGAATAAGTTGATTCAACTTCACATTGGAAAATACGCCGCCGGCTAAGGCTAATTTGGTGACCTTTAGTTCTTTAACCTGGTTTTGTACCCACTCGCAAATCAATTTTTCAGTGTAGGCTTGAAGACCGGCTGCGACGTCTTCCCGGGACAGATCGTCACACAATTCTTTAATAACCGATTGTCCGAGATTGGCGCCGAACTTTAAAGCGACCCGTACCAGTTTTGAGTCAAAAAGATCATCCCAATTTTCGCTGTGGGTGTGGGCAAGTAAACGGGATAACAACGGTTCAGGATTACCGAAAGCCGCGAGGCCTAACACTTTGCCTTCATGTCTGTTAGCCTTAAAGCCCAGGTAAATAGTAATGGCGGAGTACAATAAACCGATACTGTTTACCTGATGTAAATGGGCTATATGCTGTAATTTTCCGCAATCTCCAATCCAAACAGAACCCCAGGAAAAATCTCCCACACCATCCAGGGTAATGACGCCGACGCGCTCATTGCCAAAAGGCGAGGCGTAATACGCGGATGCCGCATGAGCTAAATGATGTTCAACGGTTCGGTAGTTTTTTTGCGCCAGGATTCCCAGCGGTTTTTTGCGTAGCGAAAATACACGGCGGTAACGCTCGAATTGCTTCTTCCAGAAAAAATTTCTGATTAAAGAATCAGTTTTACCCACCTTGGCTATATGCCGATAATAACGGTTAAGATAAGGTATTTGCTGCCAACGCGATAAATTAGCTTTAGCGACTATATCAATATCTTCAGCGTTCAAACCCGCAATCGCTAACACTTCATTGATTGCCGCATGAGGAAAAGAGCCGTCGTTTTTTATTCTGGAAATACGTTCCAGTTCAACAGAAGCAACTAATTTGCCATCAATTAAAATTGAGGCGGCGGAATTATGATGGCAGCCATCATTAATACCGAGAATAATCATAAAAGACTCCGAAGAAATTGTGCTTAAGACTTGTGGCAAATAGCAATCGTATATTTGCCGGATGAGCATGTCAGAGCAAGGGGGAATTAGTATATTATTTTATCATAGCTTGGCTTGTATGATAAACGTAGCGGACTTGCGGAGTTAGTCAGTATGATTTTTGCTTTCGATCTAAAATAGCCATTAAGGCTAGTATAAAGAAATTATCTCTGTATCACTTTTTAATACTCTTTAGTATGAAATTCTTAAACAGCGTGTTCATTTCGAAGAGAAAACAATTGTCCGGCATAAAGAATATGCCAAACAGTTATTTAAATACTTAACCGATGCCGGGTTAAAAATATACTAAGTGCGCTTTTTATATAGATGTATATTATACCTGTTGTTTTAATGGATATAACTATCAGTTAATATAAAACAATATGTTTTCCTATTTATGATACTCCCAAAGTAAAAAATCAAGATTATAGTTTTTTGATAGATAATATTTAAATTGTCTTAATATTATAGAAAAATAATTGCGCTTACTGTAGTTATGTCAATGGATTGTTTGGTTATCTATAAGAAATAGGAGGGTGCGCAGAACAGTTCCGGTGTCAGATTAAACACGCTAAATGTATTAAAATTTTGCACAGCCTTTATCTGAAATTCAGTGATTTTGGTGATGCGGAAATATACCGGTTTGAAATTGAAAAAGTCCGGCGTTATTTTAAAGATATAGAATAAAAATAAACTTATGCTGGAGTATTATCGAGTATATGGATAATTACAGAAGATTGTTTTAAGGATAAACAATACTGGCCTGTGGGCCAAGATCGTCTCTTTCCTCAATGTAACGGATTTCATCGCCCCGTTGTAACGAATCAAATCCACTTCCTGTTACGCTGTTTCGGTGGAAATAAATCTCACGTCCGTCTTCAGCCCCAATAAAGCCGTGATCTTTTTCCGGCAATATACGGATTACAATTCCGGTGCTTTGCAAGTTATGAGTTTTAACCTTACCTTGCTGGATCCGTGCATAGTCTTCCAGTAACCTTGTCGCTGCGTTAAAGGCATCGCGTATGGCGACATAAATATCTTCATAGGCCTTTTTGTCGTGATGCTCCCGGCTAACGACCAACTCCTTGCGAGGCGTAGTAATATCGATGCGGATATGGTATTGATTGCCTTGATGATGGCGGTGGTGCTCGGACTCCACCGCCACTCTGCAGCTCATAATATGCGAGTGAAATCTATCCAGCTTGCTTACTTTTTCACGAATTCGCGCCTCTACAGCATCTGAATGAGGTATCCCACGAAAAGTAATTTGTAATGGGATTTGCATATCAGTCACCCTTTGGCTAAATACGAGAATGAGTCGGTTATTGCAGCATCAGAGAATAACTAAATCTTCAGCTTGCGGGCCTTTTTTTCCTTGTGTTACGTTGAATTTTACTTTCTGTCCGTCGGTCAGTGATTTAAACCCTGTGGTACTGATATTACTGTAATGCACAAATACATCAGGGCCTTTTTCCTGCTCGATGAAACCAAAGCCTTTGCTAGCATTAAACCATTTTACTGTACCGGTATTTGTTTGTGTCGACATAATTAAAATCCCAAAGAATAAATTTAGTTTTCATTAAGTAATAGATATATTACTTAATTCTGTTTTCGGTAAATGGAAACTATTAATTAGTAACCAAGTATTTTTCGTGTATCTTATTAGTTAATTAGCCATAACATCTCCAGTAGTATAAAAAATTTAAAGTATTTAAATTAATCCGATCTAGTGAAGGATGTTTTTAGCAAGCATTTCTTTATACTCCCGTTCTGCCTCGATCCAGTCATCAAATTCATGACCTGCTGTAAAACCTCTTTTTTCCGCTTTATAGAAAGCAAGTTCAGCAATTTTTGTATAACAATCGGGGAGGTTGACAGGTGTAAAAGACGTTGTCGGGTTTAAAATGGCGTCTTGGACGGGTGTACTCATTTTCCACTTCACTCACATCTATGTTGCTAAATTCGTATAAGATTTTGTCGATTAATGAACAAAAAACCAGTTGCGGTTATTGGAACAAAAAATGGTGAATAAAAATATTAGTGCAAATACCTAGTTTCACAAAAAAAGGTAAAACCAGGCTAGAATTAATGCTCTTTAATTAGCCATGCAATTTGTATCTAATGGGATATTAATTGCCGGAAGCGAGTAGATGGCGCAGATAGAATGAATACCTGCTGTGACAATGTTCTAGAAATAAGATTAAATAGCAGGTATTATTAAAAACGTATTTTATTACTGAGTTGAAAGTTGTTAATTATCAACCTCTAAACGGTTATCTATTAAGCCGGTCATAATTACTTTCTGCACAAAACGAAGGAAGCGTATGCTAAACGTTACCGAGTTAATAAACTAAGTTTTCCACATAAGGCATAACTTATGAAAAATACACCGTTGGATCCTTCACAACTTTATAAGCCATGCAATATTGAACAATTAAAGTTCAGCTCCACCGAGGAGCTCGAGGATATTGACATTACCGTAGGGCAGCAACGCGCTGTGGAAGCCGTCAAATTGGGCATCCACATGAATAAAAGCGGTTACAACATCTTTGCAATGGCTCCTGCCGGCACTGGTAAATTAACGACCATACGCCAGTTGGTCGAGCACGAGGCCAGCCGCCAAGCCATCCCTTCGGACTGGTGTTATGTCAATAACTTCAGCCAGCCTGCCAAACCCAAGGCCATTAAGCTGATGCCGGGACAAGGCAAGGTGTTCAAGCACGATATGGCGCAACTGGTTGATGAGCTTAGCATCGCTATTCCTGCTGCGTTCGACGGTGACGAATACCGGTCAAGGGCAGGTGAGCTTGAAAGCGAATCGCGTCAACGGGAAATAAATGAACTTAGCCGGTTGCGAGAGGCGGCGGCGAATGCTCATATTCTTCTTACGGAAACTGCGACCGGTTACGCGTTCTCCCCGGCCGATGAAAACAACGAAATTATTAGCCCAGAGCAGTTCAATAAGTTTGATAAAGAAAAACAGCACGAAATACAAAAAACTATTTTCGATTTACAGGAACGCTTGGCAAAACTGCTGAAAAACTTCCCTATTTGGCGCAAGGAAACCAAGCGCAAACTGCAAGCGCTGAACCGCGAAGTCGCGGAGCAGGCCGTCAACCATTCGATAGACGACCTGATCGAAAAATATGCGAAACAGGACGCTGTTCTTAGCTATCTGAACGATGCTCAAAAAGACATTATCGATCATGTGCTGGATTTTCTGCCGCGAAGCGAAAAAATATTACCGTTTATGGAGTTGGGGCAAGAAGGCAATCCGCTTAAACGCTATGGCGTGAACTTGATTGTAGACCTGAGTGACAAGAAAGCGGCTCCGGTTATTTATGAAGATCATCCTAATTACAGCAATCTTGTTGGACGTACCGATCACCAAGCTTACATGGGGTCGCTCGTTACCGATTTCACGATGATCAAGCCCGGTGCTTTACATAAAGCCAATGGCGGTTATCTGCTGATCGATGCCCGAAAGTTGCTGACTCAACCTTATGCCTGGGATACGCTTAAAAGAACCCTGCAGTCCGGCGAAATCCGCATCGAATCCTTGGAGCGGACGCTCAGTTTGATCAGTGCGACATCACTGGAGCCGGAACCGATACCACTCAATCTAAAGCTGATCCTGATGGGGGAGCCGATGATTTATTATTTGCTCTGCGCGTATGATCCGGAGTTTCATGATCTGTTTAAAATCGCGGCGGATTTTGACAACTCGGTTTCCAGGGAAGGTAATGACCATGACTATGCCCGTTTACTGGGAACCATCGCGCGCAGCGAGAATTTACGTCCTTTGAGCCAAAATGCAGTTGCCAGGGTTATAGAACACAGCTCCAGAATGGTGGGCGATGCGGAAAAGTTGTTAACCCACTTACGTAGTATCAAGGATTTGTTATCGGAATCGGACTATTGGGCTAATAGCAACGGCCACGAACAGATTACCAACAGCGACGTACAACAAGCGATCGATCACAAGACGCACAGGCTGGATAAACTCAGGGAAAAATTGTACGAGAACATCGAAAGAGGCACGGTATTAATTGACCTCGAAGGGAAAACGGTGGGCCAAGTTAACGGGCTCTCGGTTTTGCAATTGGGCGAGTTCAGCTTTGGGCAGCCTTCCCGGATTACCGCAACGACGCGCTTAGGGTCTGGAAAAGTCGTCGATATTGAACGTGAAACCAAGCTAGGCGGGGCCATCCATTCCAAAGGCGTATTGATATTGTCGAGTTTTATCGGCTCCCGATATTCCCGGAGAACGGAGTTTTCCATAGCAGCCAGCCTGGTATTCGAACAATCCTACGGATATGTTGAGGGCGATAGCGCATCCCTGGCCGAACTTTGCGCTATTTTGTCGTCGATTGCGCAAGTTCCGTTACGTCAGGACTTGGCTATTACCGGCTCAGTCAATCAATTGGGCAATGTTCAGCCGATAGGCGGCGTTAATGAAAAAATTGAAGGCTTTTTTGATGTTTGTGCCAAAAAAGGCTTAACCGGCACTCAAGGCGTTATTATTCCGGCGACTAACATTAAACATTTGATGTTGCGCTGGGATGTGGTTCATGCCGCCCAATCCGGCCAATTCAATATTTATGCCGTGACAACCGTCGATGAGGCACTTGAATTACTGAGCGGAATGGAAGCAGGGCTTGTTAACGAGCAAGGCGTTTATCAGTCAAAATCCTTTAACGGCCAAGTTGAAGCTCAGTTGTTGCAATTCAGCAAAATTAAAAAAGAGCTTAGCAGTAAATCAAAAGAACAGAGATTGCATTTAGACGATGGTTGAATAATTGATGTAGATGATCAAAAAGCGTAGTCCACGAAAAGCACGAAAGGCACGAAAATACTAGGCAGATCTTCCAGGTTTTTACTGGAGCCGCTCCCGGCGGCTCCAGCACTTCTGACCTCCATGGATGGAGGAAATGCCGAGGACTGCCGGGAGCAGTCTCGGCCGCCATCCATGGCAGTCGTAAAACCTGGAAGGTCTAACCGGCAACGTTCTAGACAGTCGGGAACTATCGAACGGATGATTATCAATGCCGGATATGACACCGTCGGCGAGAAATCCAGGGCTGATATTTTTTCGTGTATTTCGTGTATTTCGTGCTTTTCGTGGACATTGCGTAACATCAGCTGAATAATTTAATACCAAGATCCGCCTATGTGCCTGCGAGGTTTTTTAATTGATCTTTGATAGTGAATGGGAACGGAAAACAACCGCTCATGGTCTGAATATTTTGAATCCCGGTTCGCTGATTTTTTTAAACTTAACAATCGCTTGATTCTTTCTTCGGTGTCCGGGTGAGTCCTGAATACCGATGGAATCGATCCTTTATGACCTCGGCCAAATAAGATGTCGAGAATTGAGGATTCATAGACTTCCAGTTTAGCTAATGCCATTGCCAGGCCTTCCGGGTCATCCGTTAATAGAATAGCGTGAAGGTCGGCATCGAATTCTTTCATTCGGGATAATGACAGTTGCAGGAAGCTCATAATGGTTGGGGCGATAATCAATACGCCTAATGCAAACCATGAAATTGTAACAAAGCCCAGGAAATACAGCGGCAAGTTTAAAAAAATTAACAAAAAGCCGGTTAAAGACAAGGTGTTGGTGATTCGGTTCAGAATATCTGCATAAGTCATTACCCGTACATCGTTATGCTGGATATGACTGATCTCATGCGCCAGTACCGCAATAATTTCCCGCATAGTCAGCGTATTCAACAATGAATCACTCAGACCGATTGCCGAATTTGCCGATGTACCGACAGAGAAAGCGTTCATCAGTTGGCTGGGCAAGTAATAAAGCTCAGGAGGTGCCGGCAAGTGGGCGCGAGAGGCCAGTTCTTGTGTTACTTGATAAAGGCCGGGCGCATCGTTTGCTGAAAGCAATCTGCCGCCATACAGGGATAAGATGAAAGACGGCGATATATTCGGGCTAATAGCCAGTATCAAAAGGCCTAAGAAAGCCGCCCATAAAATGCCATTGACTCCTGCCAAAATAAAGCCGACCAACGACAAAATAACGCCCATACCAATGAAGAGCGCTAAAATATGAAAGAAGTTTTTTACTCTATGATTAAATTTTGACATCAGGAATCTTTTGCTGAAAGCGCTTCGGCGTTACGTTTAGCCAGATCATCAATAACAGCGCTTAATGAACCTTTGGTTTGTATTTGTTCATTAAAAGTTGAGCGGTAATTAGTCACCAGACTTACACCATCAATAACAATATCATAGACTTTCCAGTCGCCTTTATTCAGGAACATCCGGTAGTTTACGTTAACAGGTTGAAGGCCGGGCTGCAAGACCTCTGTTTTTACGACAATTTTCGTCGCATCATTTGACATCTCAAGCGGCACGAAACGCATGGACCAGTCGTTATACTCCACAAACGCCCTGGAATAGGTTCTTACTATCAGTGTCTGAAACTCACGTTTAAAGCGCTCCTGTTCTTCGGGCGTTGCTGTTTTCCAATATTTTCCCAGAACTAACGGTGTGATTTTGTCGAAATCCGTATGCAAAGAAATAACGCTATCAACAAATTTAGTCACTTGAGCAAAATTTTTAGTGAACGATTTATCCTGTAGTTTTTTCTGTAACTGGTTCGAAACACTTTGAATGATTTGCTGGGGCGGTTGCAAATCATCGGCTATTGATTGACCGACAGGTATTAAACCCAGCAATAACGCAAAAAACATTTTAATTACATAGTGTTTAGTTTGATTTCGCATAGCTACCCGGCGTTAGAAATTGAGTTTTGTCATCGTTGCATGATTTCCAGCTAACAGCATCATGTCGGTAGTTTTAATGATGCGCAAGCTAGGTCGATTGCGTATTGACAAGTATCAGGGAGTATCAATGTTATGATCCAATTACAGTAAGCCAATCAACTTAACCGCTCGTTCGATTTCTTCGAAGGTATTATAAAAATGCGGCGAAAAGCGTATGCCTCCTCCACGCAAGGCGCAAACCACGCCGTTTTTCTGCAAATGTTGATACAGCACTTCGTTCGAAACCGTCCGATGTTTAAAATTAACAATGCCGGATTTCAGCGGGTTTTGTTTCATCGACAATAAAACCAGCTGCTCGTTTTTATCGATTAAATCCTTTACATAATCGGACCGTTCTAAAACCAGTTCCTCGACCGCCGCCATGCCCGTTTCCAGCAATAAAGACAAACTGGCGGAAAAAGCATGAATACCCAGCATATTAGGACTGCCGCATTCAAAACGGCGGGCCGTAGGATGAACTTCCCAGGGCTGGTTTTCATAATTATGAATGTCTTTCATCATGTGCCAACCGTACTGGGTCAGCTTTAGTTTATTTCTGGCTTCGGGCGTACTGTAAAACACACCCAAACCTTCAGGCCCGAACATCCATTTATGACCGTCGGCCATCGCAAAATCCGCTTGGTAAGCCTGCACATCAAACTGCACCGCACCCAAGCTTTGTATCGCATCAATGCAAAACAAGATGCCGCGCTGCTTGCAGAATGCGCCGATCCTCTCCAGGTCCATACGCAGACCCGAGGCAAACTGTATCGAACTGACCGTCAATAAGCGGGTGTTGCCGTCGACCAGTGCAAATAAAGCATCCTCAGGCGTATCGGCGCTGTGCAGGTCGGCTTGGCGAAACTCTACGCCCTGATCGGCCAAAGATTCCCAAGGCAGTCTGTTGGATGGGAATTCCTCATTGCTGGATACGATATTGTCGCCGGATTGCCAGGGCAAACCGTAGGCAACAAACGACAAAGCTTCGGAAGTATTTTTAACCAGCGCGATATCGTCAGCGGAAGGGGCGTTGATTAAAGATTGTAACTGTGCGCGCAGTTCGGCTTCCTTATTCAGCCAGTCCAGGTAAAAGTGCGAGCCGTAACGGGTGTTTTGTTCGGCAAACTTGATGACCGCTTCGCCGGTTCTTTTCGGCCAAGGGCCTACGGCGGCATGGTTCAGGTAGATTAATTCGTCGGTTAGTGGGAATTCTGGGTGTTTCATAATATTTATTAGGGAAGGTTAAACAGAGCATGTTCTTTTAAAATGGCATCAATGCGCGATTGTCTGCCTTGGGCCGAGCTCGTTGAATAACTTCGCTCTTTGCTTTCTAATAACACAAGACGCTTATCGTGTGCACTTACTTTATAGCTTGAAGGGGTATTGCGCTTGCCTAGCTGGCGTAACTCGATAGCAATTAGCCAGTTGAGAATAGATTTTGATAGGAATCGAAGATGCATCGCTGCGGGCATGATCCGCAGCGAGCATTTATCTAATAAGTATCAGGATATAAGTTTCCAGCTCTTGTTTAAAGCCGGAGTGCAGGCTTTGCAAGCAGAGCTTGCACTCCAAAATACCCGAAAACTTTAGCTCGATTACTTATTAGACGGATTCGATCAAGCTAGGATCGTAATCTTCCGGCGCTTCGTAACCCAGCAGGTTCAGAACTGTCGCGGCGATATTCGACAGCCCCGCCGCCGCTAAATCCTGGCGCAGTTTATAGCCCGGATTGTCTGCCCCGGAGATCAGCACGAACGGCACCGGATTCAGCGTGTGCGCAGTTTTGGCTTTGGTGCGGCCTTCCGCGTCGCGTGTCACGTTGCCTTTTTTGTCCAGTTCGTACATTTCGTCGGCGTTGCCGTGGTCGGCCGTGATAATGGCCGTGCCGTTCGCTGCCAAAATGACCGGAATCAAACGCGCCAATTGCAGGTCCAGGCCTTGCATCGCGGTAACCGCCGCTTCGAAGTTGCCGGTATGGCCGACCATGTCGCCGTTGGCGTAGTTGACCCGCAGGTAACGGTAGTCGCCGCTGCGAATCGCGTCGATCAGAGCGTCGGTGATTTCAGCGCATTTCATCCACGGGCGTTGTTCGAAAGGCACGACGTCGCTCGGGATTTCGACATAGGTTTCCAGGGCATCGTCGAATTTGCCGGAGCGGTTGCCGTTCCAGAAATAAGTCACGTGGCCGTATTTTTGCGTTTCGCTGATAGCGTATTGCGAAATACCGCTCTTGGCTAGGTATTCGCCCATCGTTTTATCGATTGCCGGTGGCTGCACCAGGAAGCGCGGCGGCAGTTTGGTGTCGCCGTCGTATTGCATCATGCCGGCATAGGTGACTTTCGGCAGCGGGCCGCGCGCGAACGCAGTGAAGTTTTCTTCGGTAAATGCGCGGGAAATTTCGATAGCGCGGTCGCCGCGGAAATTGAATAACACCACCGCATCGCCGTCGACAATCGGTCCCAATGGCTTGCCGTCTTTGGCGATGACAAAGCCGGGCAAATCCTGGTCGATGACTTTCGATTCGTTACGGTAGGTTTCAATCGCTTCGTGGGCGCTGGAAAACTGCCGGCCTTCGCCGCGCACGTGGATATCCCAGCCGCGCTGCACCATCGCCCAGTGCGCTTCGTAGCGATCCATCGTGATGGTCATGCGTCCGCCGCCGGAGGCAATCGCGACATCGAAATCGGCGCTGCGCAGACCGTCCAGGTAAGCTTCAAACGGATCGACATAATCCAGCGCAGAGGTCTCGCCAACATCGCGGCCGTCCAGCAGGATATGCAAGCGCACCTTGGACACGCCTTCTTTCTTGGCTTGGTCCAGCATCGCGCGTAGATGGTCGATGTGGGAATGCACGT
Organism: uncultured Methylobacter sp.; assembly: GCA_964547705.1. GTDB lineage: Bacteria > Pseudomonadota > Gammaproteobacteria > Methylococcales > Methylomonadaceae > Methylobacter_A. Next base: position 12,967 of record CAZJOY010000082.1, read on the forward strand.
TACCGTCGGAGAACAGGCCGATGAAATGCAGCGTTCCGCCTTGTTTGGCGGTAGCGATGACTTCCTGCCAAGCTTGGCCTTGCCACAAGTGACCGCTGGCGATGGATTCGGCGACCAGTTTAGCGCCTTGGGCAAACACGCGGCCTGCGCCAATCGCGTTGTGGCCGACTTCGCTATTGCCCATGTCTTCGTCGCTGGGCATGCCGACTGCGGTGCCGTGCGCGAGTAAGGCAGTCATAGGGAAATTCGCCATCAGTTTGTCCAGCATAGGCGTGCGCGCGGTTTTAACCGCATCGCCGTCTTCGCGCGGCGAAATGCCGACGCCGTCAAGCACGATGGTTACGAGAGGACCGGGACAAGCGGAGAAGCGGGAAGATTTTTCTAATTTCATATTATTTTCGAATCAAGTGGAAAATCGGAGGGTGGATGAAATAGGGCCTTAGTGGCGATTAGGCGGCTATTTTATCAGGAAACACTGTCCGGCAGATACGGTAAACATCGCGTTTAGGGCTGCTTGATAGACCTTCCAGGTTTTTAAAACCTTGAAGGTCTGCATAGTAATGTGGATATTGGAGGAACAACACCGAGCCCAGCGCTCAGCCGACATTGATCGCCAGCCGATTGATGCCGCTGACCAGCGCTTTGACCGACGCGGTCACGATATTGGCATCAATGCCAACTCCATAATATTCACGATTGCTGTCCGATCGTGTCATTGCGATGAAAGCGCAGGCGCTGGCATCGGCGTTACGGCCCATGGCGTGCTCCTGATAATCGCGAACCTTGAAATCCATGACAATGCCTTGCAACGCATGGACGGCAGCATCGATCGGGCCGTTGCCTTCTCCGGCAAGCACGTGGGGCGCGCCATTCATTTCCAGCGTGAGGCGGATACTCTGGCCGCTACCGTGCTCGAAAAGATGGTGCTCGAGGTAGCGCACGGGATTGACGATATCGAGATAAGTCCGTGAGAACAGTTGCCATAAATCCGCAGCGCTGATCTCCCCGCCATGGCTGTCGGTATGCTGTTGCACGACGCCGGAGAGTTCGACCTGCAAGCGGCGCGGCAAGACCACGCCGTATTGGGATTCCAGCAAATGGGCGATGCCGCCTTTGCCTGACTGGCTGTTGATCCGGATGATCGAATCATAGCTGCGGCCAAGGTCGGCCGGGTCGAAAGGCAAATACGGAACATTCCAAACGCTATCGGGCTGTTGCGCGGCGAAGCCTTTTTTGATCGCATCTTGGTGTGAACCGGAAAAAGCGGTGAAGACCAGGTCGCCGACATAAGGATGCCGGGGATGGATAGGCAATTGGGTGCATTGTTCAAAAGTGCGGGCCACAGCATTAATATCCGAAAAATCGAGACCGGGAGCAATGCCCTGGGTATAAAGATTCAGCGCCAGAGTAACAATGTCGACATTGCCGGTCCGCTCGCCGTTACCGAACAGACAGCCCTCGACGCGGTCGGCTCCCGCCATCACCGCCAATTCGGCTGCGGCGACCGCAGTACCTCGGTCATTATGCGGATGAACGCTGAGGATGACACTGTCGCGGCGGGCAATATGGCGGTGCATCCACTCGATCTGGTCGGCGTAGACGTTCGGCGTCGTGACTTCAACCGACGACGGTAAATTCAGGATAATCTTGTTGTCCGGCGTCGCACCCCAGGCGGCGGTCACCGCATCGCAGACTTCGACAGCGAAATCCAGCTCGGTCGCGGTGAAGGTTTCCAGGCTATATTCCAGCACCCACTCGGTTTCCGGGTGTTCGGCGACCAACTGTTTGACAAGGCATACGGAAGACACCGCCATGGCCGCCACTTCAGCCTTGCTCATCGCCAACACCAACTTGCGAAACGGTTTCGAGGTCGCGTTAACAATATGCACGATAGCCCGGCGCGCGCCTCGCAGGGATTCGATGGTCCGCCGGATCAGGTGCTCGCGGGCATGAGTGAGCACTTCGATGCTGACGTCGTCCGGTATCCGATGCTCTTCAATCAGCCGGCGTACGAAATCGAAATCGGTTTGCGACGCCGACGGGAAAGCCACCTCGATCTCCTTAAAGCGGATGTCGCAAAGGGTGTTGAACAGGCGCAGCTTGTGTTCCGCGTTCATCGGTTCGAACAGCGCCTGATTGCCGTCGCGCAAATCGGTACTCATCCAGATCGGCGGTGCGGTGATGACACGGTTCGGCCATTGCCGTTCGGCGAGCTGGACCGGCGGGAAAGGCCGGTACTTACTGGAAGGGTTTTGCAACATCATCGGGGGCTCCTGTTGGGTAATTGATGCTGATAGCATAGCCAAAACAGTCCGGCAGGCGATTGCTTTTATGTTGTAAAAATACGTAATAATTGGCAGATAATTGCGCGTTTTACTAAATATGTTAATGTATATTTCAATTGTTATGATTTTATCGGTGGTTTATGGAACTTGATCGTTTTGACCGGCAAATATTACAGGTACTGCAAACCGATGGGCGGATCAGCAATCAGGAATTGGCGGACCGTGTCGGTCTTTCGCCATCTCCATGTTTACGCAGAGTGCGGGCTTTGGAAGAATCCGGCCTGATAAGCGGTTATCGCGCGCTGTTGGATGCGAAGGCATTGGGGCTGACGCTGATGGCCTTGATCCACATTTCGATGGATCAACATACGCCGGAGCGTTTCAACGATTTCGAAGCTGCAATCGCCGATATTCCGGAAGTGCTGGAATGTCTGTTAATCACCGGTCAGTCGGCTGACTATCAACTCAAAGTGGTCGTGAAGGATTTAGATGCTTATCAGGAATTACTGCTGAAACGGATCACCGGCATCAAAGGCGTCAGCGGTGTGCATTCAAGTTTTGTACTGCGCCGGGTCGTCGATAAGACGGCATTTCCTGTTGCTTGAGAGCCGGTATTTTTGGCAAGCTTATCCGGTTATTTTAGGTAGGTACGCTGTGCGTACCTTTAAAATCTTTATAAAAATCAAAGTAAAAGGTACGCACAGCGTACCCTA
>CAZJOY010000083.1:0-15903 GCA_964547705.1 uncultured Methylobacter sp.
AACAAAAGCCCCGAAAGAGCTGCGCATTATACAGCCTTCTGGTCGATCATCAAGCCTTTATTTTCTCCAAACATTCTTGGTTAAGCATTTAACCAATCCAGATATTTCGTAACACCTTGTTTAACTGTTAATAATTCCTTCTTATAGCCCGCTTCTCTTAACCCGGAAATATCAGCTTGCGTATAACTCTGATAAGCTCCTTTTAAATGCTCTGGGAATGGAATGTACTCGATGCGGCCCTCTTTATGCCAATCAATTACCGCTCTAGCGACTTCATTAAAAGTTTCCGCTCGCCCGGTGCCTACGTTATAAATACCACGTTGCTCAGGATGATCTAAAAACCACAGATTCACATCGACCACATCATCAACATGTACAAAGTCTCGCTTTTGTTCGCCATTGGCCATGCCGTCACAACCTTCAAATAATTTTGCTATTTTTTGCTCAATCACCTGCCGATTAAAATGAAATGCGGTACTACTCATCGTGCCTTTATGTTGTTCTCTTGGCCCATAAACATTGAAATAACGGAAACCGACAATAGGGCTTCTAGTCTTGGCTAATAAAGGACGCACATATTGATCAAATTGAAACTTCGAATAAGCATACATATTGATCGGATGCTCACAGCTACGATCAACCCGAAAACCACGCTCACCATTGCCATAAACCGAAGCGGAAGACGCGTACATATAAGCAACATTTCTATCTATACACCAATGCAATAAGCGTTTTGAATAATCGTAATTATTCATCATCACATACCGCCCATCCCATTCCGTCGTTGACGAACAAGCTCCCTGATGAAAGACCGCCCTCACCCCATCAAAAAAATGAGCCGCGCCAATTTTCTCTATAAACTCCTCCTTGTCCATGTAATCAGCAATATCAAGATCGGCGATATTATGCATTTTTCGTCCATTAACCAAATGATCGACCAGCAAAATATTACGCTCGCCTCGCAAGTTTAATGCCCGAATAAGATTACTACCGATAAACCCCGCTCCACCAGTTACAACAATCATTCCAATCCCCTCGCTTTATTAATCATCGCAGTTGTAGATTGTCCGTCAACAAACGACAAAATCTTTACTTCTCCACCCGCCTTAATGACGCAGTCTCCGCCCGCAACTTGCTCCGAACTGTAATCGCCGCCTTTGACGATGACATCAGGCAATAATCGGCAATAAAGCCTTTCCGGCGTTTCCTCCTCGAATGAAACGACCCAGTCCACGCAGGCTAATGACGCCAACACAGCCATTCGCTCCTGCAAACCATTAATAGGTCGAGTATCTCCTTTAAGCTTCTTAACCGACGAATCAGAATTTACGGCTACAACCAACCGGTCACCCAGTGCTTTTGCCTGCTGTAAATAAGTTACGTGCCCCGCATGCAATAAATCGAAACAGCCATTGGTCATGATAATGCGTTCATCATGGGCTTTAGCGCCTACCAATATCTGTGCCAGCTCATCTTCCGAGACAATGCCGTATTGGGAATCCCGATCACCGTGCATTGCACGAGTTAACTCCTGCATTGACACTGTCGATGTGCCGAGCTTTCCAACTACGATGCCTCCCGCAAGATTAGCCAAATACATCGCATCGTGTAACGCCATATCCAACGCGACCCCTAGAGCCATCACGGCTATAACCGTATCTCCGGCCCCTGTCACGTCAAAAACATCTTTGGCCTGGGCTGGTAATGAGCGCACTTGTTTATCTTGTATCAATGTCATACCCGCCTCGCCGCGAGTCAGCAACAGCGAGGGAATTTGACACTGCTTTAACAGTGCCCGGCCTTTTTCTACTAAGTCATCTTCATTTTCAGCAACACCCACTACAGCCTGCAATTCAGACAGATTTGGCGTTATCAAATCAGCTTGTGCATACCGCTGATAATTGACACCTTTCGGATCCACGAGGACTTTATTGCCGGCTTGCTTGGCCTTATTAATATACTCAGGAACATTCGCCAATGTTCCTTTGCCATAATCTGAAAATACGACCGTAGTGTTTTTAGGCAGATGTTCCTCTAGCCTAGCCAATAATGCATCCGAATCAAACTTAAGAGTTGTTTCTTCAAAATCGATACGAATGAGCTGCTGATGTTGAGCCATTACTCTTAGCTTGCATATGCTGCGGATTTCCTGCTCGACAACAAAATCGCAAACCACACCTTCCGCTTCCAAAAGCCTTCTTAATGTATCGCCTTCGGCATCATCGCCAACAACGCCTAATAACGTAACCTTGCCGCCCAGCTTGGCGATATTCAGCGCCACATTGCCGGCACCGCCAACACGGTCTTCAATAGTTTTAATTCTGACCACCGGAACAGGCGCTTCCGGTGAAATTCGCGCAGCTTGCCCGGACCAGTACCGATCCAGCATCACATCGCCTATAACTATAATACGAGCTTGCCCAAATTCAGGTGTTGCCGCCAACATTAACAAGCCTCCTCAATAACGCCGCACCACCAATGGCCAATCAATATATGCGCCTCCTGAATCCTTGCGGTCACATTCGACGGGACAATAACCGAATGCGTAATTAACTCACTCATTTCGCCACCATCACGTCCAGTCAATCCAATAACAGCCATACCTTTTAACCTTGCAGCTTCTACCGCATTTAATATATTTTTGCTGTTTCCTGAAGTAGAAACGGCAACCAAACAATCTTTTTCATTGGCAATGGCCTCAATTTGGCGGGAATAAACCGTATCAAATCCAAAATCATTGCTATGGGCCGTTAAAATCGAACTATCTGTGGTCAACGCGATAGCGGCCAATGCCTTGCGTTTTTTTTGATACTGCACCACCAGCTCCGCTGCAATATGCTGACAATCGGCAGCACTGCCGCCATTGCCGCACAATAAAATTTTTCCACCTTGCTTCAAGGTCTTAATCAGCAACTCTGCTGCAGCTTCAATCGCACCGGAACAATCAGCCAGCCGCTCCATCATCGCTTTATGCTGTTCAAGCTCGGAAATAAATGTATTCAAAATAATATCCTCTAAGCAAGATCTGAACTTGATAGCTCAGCTGGGATGGCGGAATGATATTCCTTAGCATGATCCTTAAATTGCATGGAATGTAAGCGCGCATAAGCTCCATTTTTTGCAATCAGCTCCTGATGCGAACCTCTTTCAACAATCCGCCCATGATCCATAACCAAAATCATATCGGCATTTTCAATAGTCGACAAACGGTGAGCAATGACCAAAGTCGTACGATTACTCATGACTTTTTGCAGCGCTGCCTGTATATACCGCTCCGATTCGGTATCCAACGCCGATGTCGCCTCATCCAATATCAGTATAGGGGCATCTTTCAGCAATGCCCTGGCCAAAGCCAATCTTTGCCGTTGCCCTCCCGACAGCTTGACGCCATTCTCGCCTATTTCCGTGTCCAATCCTTGATCCAGCTTGCCGATAAATTCCATCGCATAGGCGTCTGTTGCGGCTTGGGTTATATCGCCCCGAGTTGCTGGCGCAAGCGCTCCATAGGCTATATTATTGGCTATCGTATCGTTGAATAAAGTCACTTGCTGATTAACCAGTGCCAACTGTTTCCTCAAGTTTGCCAATTGATAAGTGTTTATTTCGACGCCGTCCAATAAAATCTCACCGGTATCGTGCGGATAAAAACGCGACACCAAATTGGCTAATGTACTTTTACCGCCACCGGAAGCTCCAACCAACGCAATTGTCTGTCCCGGCTCGGCCTTGAAGTTGATGTCGATAAGCGCCGGTTCATTTGCTCCGGCATATTGAAAAGTCAGGTTTTTGAATTCCAGCGCACCCTTGCATCTGTCGGCCTGATAAACACCCTCATCCGGCTCACCCGGCTCATCCAGAATCTCAAATAAAGATTCGGCAGCGGCAATACCTTTTTGAATATCGCCATTGGCATCGCTCAGCTGCCTGATAGGTCTCGGCAATAAAAAAGCCGCCGTCAGGTAACCGACAAACTCGCCAACGCTGGATTGTTTCATGAAAAACAAGGCCATATACATTAGAAAGGACAATGCTATCGCAATAATAAACTGCATAATCGGGTTGTGTACCGCCATTGTCGTCGATAACTTTAGCGATTGGCTCCGGTTATATAAACTACTTTCCAAGAACCGCCGACGCTCGTATTCCTCACCACCATAACTGCGTACTATCCGATGCCCGCCCACCAGTTCCGAGGTGATATGGGTCATGTCGCCGATTGATTCTTGTATTTTTTTGCTGATTCCCCGTAAACGCTTACTCACATAACTGACCAGCACCACAATAACCGGCGCTATACCGATAAAAACCAGCGACAACATCCAGTTTGAATAGAACAAATAAATTAACAAACCAATTGCTGTAAAACCTTCGCGAACGATGGTGCGTACCGCATCCGTAGTCGCTTGAGTCACTTGCCCGACGTTATTGGTTATCCTTGAAATCATGTAACCGCTGTTATGGGCATCGAAATAGGTCGTCGGCAAACGCGTATAGTGATTGAAAATTTCACACCTCAAAGCATGGACAACGTTGGTCGATACTTTGGCCAGGAAATAGTTACCCAAATAAGCACCGATTCCGTGTACTACAATTAACCCGCTAAATAATAGTGGCAGGTAATTCATGCCCTCCCGCGCTTCGGTTTGCAGCGTATCGATAATATGTTTAACCAATGCCGCAAATAAGGTCTGGGTGCCTGAATACATCAGGAACCCGACAATACTGATGGCAAAAAGGCCCAGATGCGGCTTTACGTAGGTTAATAGCCGTTTATATATTTGTGCGCTTGCTTTAGGTGCTTTGTTCATATTTCGAAGAGTTATTAGCGGATGAAGCTATCTGGTTAAGGAGCCATCAAAGATACTGGGAGACGCCTTTTGTTGCGGCAATAAAATCCCGCTGCTTCAAGCGGTCCAGCAAACGCTGGTAATTAAGGTCTTGTTTGCTTTTATCGTTATGATTATGCCATAGATGCAGCACAGGCACCGCAAATCGCCCTTCCTTGCGTTTGATGCCTGCATGTATTAAACGGATTACCAGGTCGGAATCCTCAAATCCCCAGCCTTCAAAAAGCTCATCAAAACCATTGACCTGCAAAAAATCGCTTTTCCATAAAGCCAGATTACAAGTCATGGCTTTTTGCCATTTATTCGGTTGCAATGTTCTTAAAAATCCCAGAGGCAGCCGGATAAAGGCAGAAATCCGGTTAATCTTTTTTTGTAGCCAAAGAGAAATGAAATAACTCAGCGCTTTTTGATGCAACGGAGTATGTTTTTCAATAACATCCTGAGTAAATGACTGGCTTAACAGTACCCTGTTGCCCGGCACGAATCGCCCCAACTCTGCCAACTGCCGATGCCGGGAGATAAAATCAGCAGGACAAACGCAATCGCCATCAATAAACAGCAAATATTCACCCTGGCTGTTCGCAACTGCTTTGTTCCTGATAGTTCCGGCCCTGAATCCCTGGTCGTCATGATGCACGTATTGAACAGGCACCGGACTTTTGGCGCAAAAAGCTTGTGCCAAAGCCTGATTGGCGGGCGTAGAGCCATCGTCGGCGATGATAATTTCAAAATCCTTATCTTGCTGGGCGAATAAACTATCCAGACAAAGCTCTAATGCGGCAGGCCAGTTATAGGTCGTTACGATAACGGAAATTAGCTTCATTATTGCTGTTGCCGGTTTTGTAATTCCAGCAATTTAAGATATTTATAATAAGTTCCTTCCGCATTGGAAATTGACAGCATCAAGCCTTGCCGTCCATCCAAAACAGCGGCTTTAATCCAGTAGGTGCGAATGAATGTCCAAAATGCCTTTAAGACAGCTTTGCTTAAAGACGAGCGAACGCCGCGCTGGTAGAGCAAATCCGCTCCCAAGGTTGAATAGCTATTAACTTTATGCAAAACCTCATCCAGATTGATAAACGCATCATGCAGCAATGGCGTAGTTAACTGGCCGATTTGTCCCTGAACAATAATACGTTCATGGATGACTGAATCGGTAAATCGACCGCAATCATGGCGGAATAATCTTAATACATAGTCGGGCCACCAACCGCCGTGGCGCATCTGCCTGCCGCAATAGCTGGAAAGACGGGGAATTTCATAGCCGTTAACCTGTTCTTGCTGGAGCGCTTTTTCGATTTCCGACCTTAATTCAGGCGTTACGACTTCATCGGCATCTATCGATAAAATCCAATCGCCGTTGGCCTTATCCACAGCGCGCTGTTTCTGAATACCGAAACCGGGCCAGTCTGTTTGATAAACCTTGTCGGTATATTGACGACAGATCGCGACCGTATCGTCCTCGCTGCCCGAATCCAACACGATAATTTCATCAGCCCATGAAATTGACTCAAGACAGCGGGCTATATGGCCGGCTTCATTTTTTGTAATAATGACTACGCTAAGCATGGCGTATCGATAGAAAATAGGTTGTTAACGCCATAATTGATAAATGTGTTTTCGCTTGAGCTTTTCCCAATTGAACAACAGCCGCTGCAACCAAACGGGCGGGGCTTTTTCGACCGCGCTCATAAATAAGCCGGCCTTGCTGCCTTGCTCCACCACGGGATCTTCAAGCCACAGCATACTTATTCCCAGTTCCCGGTCGATTTTCTCAAACTGATTGTCTATAGGTAATGACATTTTGTTGCTGATAATCCAGTCCAGTCGTCTTTGCGCCGTATCGCAATCAATAATATATGAATCGGTAAAACGACCGCGAGTGCCCACATACAAATGCTGATCGGGCTTTCTAAGGCTTTTCGGCGTATAAAAGTTACCGCCGCAACCGATAAAAATAACTTTTGGCCCGTTAAAGCGAGGACTTTCTTCCAACGCATAATGCAAGCCTTCGTTAAACCGTGGCGAAAAAATAGCATCATCTTCCAGAACCAATGCCTGCTGCTGTTTATTTGCAATAATGCGTTCCAGCGCCATGATGTGTTTTAAGGCGCATGACATTTGATTGGCCGATAAGTTATCGCCAATAAAATACTTATTGATCATTTCCGCCGTCAACTCGTCGGCATCGGCATCAAGAATAAATTCAGCACTGATGTCATGCTTTAAAAGCTGCGCTTCCATAAATGCGCGACGTTCATGGAAGGTTTTTACGTTAATTATATAAACTCCATCCAGCCGTTTTGTTGCTAAATTCATTCTGGTCCTTACCTTGGGCTATATCCAAAAACTTTACCAAAAACATCGGGTAAAGCGAAATCAATTACCGATAAATAATCATGCGTCATTGAAAAGAGAAAACTACGCTTTCCCAAGCATTTGCCGAATAGCGGCTTTGACGCGCTCAGCGCTAAGTGTATCAAGACATTGGCTTCGACTCTGCCGGTGCTTGTCGCAACCCTCCAAATGGCAGGGGACACAATCCCCTTCACCTTGAATCAAACTGATATTGTTAAGCTGCCGACTGCCCGTTTTGTCAAAGGGATTTATATTTCGATCGTACCCGCTAGGCCAAGGCGCCCATTTTACCGGATTAGTTGGACCATATAGCGCAATCACCGGAACTCCGGTTGCCGCCGCCAAATGTGTGATGCCGGTATCGGGGCCGATATATAGTTTTGCCTGGGCAATAATGGTTGCCAACTGCGCCAATGAAACCCGGCCGGCCAGATTAAAAGTATCCTCGGGAAGTTGACGTTGAATATTGGCGACGTAGTCGGCTTCTTCTTGAGCCGGACCTCCTGAAAGCACCAACTTCAATCCCAACTTTTTGAGGTATAGCCCTACCTCTACCCAACCTTCTACAGTCCATTGTTTATATGTCCATTGCGGATGCGGATGCAGCACCGCATAGCCCGTATTACCAGCTAAAAAAGGGAACTGCTTTGCCAACTCCCGAACATTACCAATTTGCGGCGGCACCAATGAAAAACACTTCGGAACATTAATCAAATCCAATAACTTCAGGTGTTGCAGGACCGTATGAGTATTATCGTCGTCAAATTCTGTCCAATGTTGAACAAAGAAACGCTTCCTCCAGCCTGTAGCGTTTTTCGGCGGCACGACCGCAACCCGTAACGGTGATGCGAGCAATGTATACAGGAAAGGGCGATCGCCGGATTGTGTAGTAATGGCAAGATCATACCGCCTGAATAACTGCCTGAATAATTGCCGGTAATCAAGAAACTTGGGCCGGTTAGGCGTAGTAATAATATGATCAATATCGGGATTGCCTTCGAGCATAGTAGCAGTATTGCTGAATACCAACACATCAAGCCGAGCGTCGGGATAGGCCAGCCGTAACGAGTGCAATAAAGGCGTTGTCAGCAGCACGTCGCCGAGGTAGCGCATTGCGATTACCAGAATTCTTGTTGGCTTTGGCTGTAAAGATTGGGGGCTGTTCATCGGTTAAATCAGGATATTATATTTTCACCTTATTCATTATCCACACCTTGGTATGCATTTTTTCGCAACCTGCCGGATTTAAACCAATCGCGAGCACTCTTTGCACCCTTTAGCACAGGAGCAGCGCCTCCCATAGCCACCGCATCAACCAGACAATACCACGCAGCAACGCCACTGGGCGGGTTGCCCTGAGGCAAACCCAAAACCGGATCTATTGCCGCCCATTTCCAGGTCCCAGCGGCAGTGCCAATCAACTCCAGCCATGTCGTAATAAAAAACGCCGCCAAGTACACCATCGGCGAACGACCTTTAAAAAGATAACCAAGAAAAACGCAAAACAGCAACGCGCCTACCGAATCACCCTGCTCGGCATAGCCGCTGATTCCCCAAATCGACCACGCGCCGCACACCAATACCACCAATGTAGCGATTTCCCTGGCATGCCGCAGAAATAGCCCCGAACGGCCCAGCGCTACCGCAGTCAAATAAACCATGCCATGACCGGGCGGCACATAGGCAGGCACATTCTCGAACCGGTAAGTGTACCCGCCCATATAAGGCGATGCAAAATGCTCGCCGATAGTCGCAAAAATAACGGCGATGGCAACCTGCACTCTTATTTCCCTATTTTCTCCGAGCAGCAATCCAATCAAGAACACCCAGGCGCATACACCCAAGGCATTTTGCCTTTCCAAACTGGCATGGGCATCGCTCAACAAACAGACCGCCACGCAAAAAAAAGTAAACGCCGCTATAAAATAGTCCCGCTTTCTATGGGTATAAGCAACGTTAACTTGCGGAAAATGGCGTAACACAATTACCTCTTTTGAATTTGATATGGGACACGGATTTAAACAGGTTTTTTATCAGTGTGTATCCGTATTCTATTTTTATAATGGCTAAACATTTAATTTTATTTAGCTCGGCTTGGTTATCTGCCTATCTTCAGACAAACATCCAGGCAATCACCGCATACCGGCCCAATTTACCGAGCATTATAATTAAACAAGCCTGAAACAACGGCAGCTTCAACCACCCGCCGGCAAAGCACAAGGCATCGCCAACTACGGGTAACCAAGTAAAGAACAGCGTCCAAATACCTTTTTTTCTTACTAGGTTCAGCGCTTTTTGTTTTTTTTCCGATAAAAGCGTCGCAACCGGAAACTTTTTTGCGGCCAACACGCCTAAACCCCATGTTGTCATTGCGCCCAAGGTATTACCTATCGTTGCAACAATGATTAAAAACTCAACCTGATAATGCCCTGACGTAACCATATAAGCTAAAACGGCTTCAGAACCTCCCGGCGCTATCGTTGACGATATAAATGCGCTGATAAACAGTCCGCTAACTTCAAATCCTACATCTTGCACTTTTTTCTCTCAAAAAAAACCCCCGCACTCAAAGAGCACAGGGGTTTTTAAGTTTCCTGGATTAATTTCCAGGTAATATCTTATTTTTATTAGAAACAACTAGCTTAACCAATTTGGATAGCAACTTTACGGCTAGCTCAACGCCTATTCTTACCATATCAAAAATGGTTGCCACCACTTCCGATGCACTCATGCCTTTAAATTTTTTCGCTAAAAATGGGGCAAGCAGCAAACCAATCACCAGACCGATTACAGTAACACCTGAAATAATAGAATCTTCTTTCGGCGGCTGTTGTACTGCCGGAGCAGGCTTCTTGGCTACAACTGCCGGTACGGCTTCGGCTGCTGCCGAAACTTCAGCCATTACTGTCGGCAGACTTCCTTTGTAATTATCGGGTACAACATAAGCTGTTACACCAGGAATACTGGGTAAATCGCCATCACCTTTACCGACTTTCAGCTGGGCTTTCATGCCTTTTTCCATATGCTGAGCAATATCGCAATGCACCAGATAGGTTTTATCACCGGGAGGCAAGATCAATGTTCCAGAAATTTTCGCGGGCCCGGATACTTCTAAATGAAACATGCCCTTTGGATATAAGTACTTGGGCAGGCCGTGCATCATCCATTGATGACGGACATTATCGTCATTAATAAAATGAACGGTTAATTTAGTACAAGGTTTAAAATTAAATTCCTGAGTATCAAACGCAAACATTCTGCCTGGGAATTTCTCGGCATATTTATGGCCGGCATGCACGGTAATTTCCTTGGTTTCAGCAATACTATCGCAGCCGCCCGGCAACGTGCTGGTATTTTGACCCATAACCATACCACCGGCCATGTCCATCAAATGGCCATCACCGTGATCCATGAGCATCCCATCATGATCCTCATACTCCACTGCCGATACGGGCGCAGATAACATAAAAATCAGCGCCCCAGCCGATAATAACTTCACCATTATTCATTTCCTCTATTGTTCAAAAATCAAAGCCTCCGCTCCTACATCTTATCTATGTCCTTATAGACAATGCCATTGCCTCTTCGCGGTAAACTCTATCCGTAAATACGCAATGGCATCAACGCACAACCTATCAATTCAAGTTGTGTTTATGTGCTTAGCTTTTAAGCTTCGCTATCGCTTCATCCACTTTGCTTTTAAATCCGGCATGGGATAAATAAACTACATACAGGCCTGCAAATGCAAAAAATACATACAAAAGCATACTATTTTTACTAACTGCTTCACCACCGCCCGCTTTAAAGCCCATATGTGCATCTAATCTATTACCCGAATCAGGAACCAGAGTAATATGGATCAGGTATTTTCCTGCTTCCGGTACGCCGTTTGGCAATTTTAATTCAACTGTGCCTTTTTTATGCTTTGCAGCAGGTAAAAAGAATACACGAGTGCCTTCTGGCTCTTTTGTTACCTCAAACTCAACCGACATATCTCTGTATTTCATGTCCTGATAGTCAAACACCAGTAAAGTCGATTCGTTAATACGAGGAATATTGGCGCAAAAATCTTCAGCAGGGTATGCGTTAGGCTGGTAAGCGGTATAATGCAGCCAATGTCCCGGTTCCAACTCAAATTTGCATTGGTCAGTATCGGTGCCTGCGGCCCCACCGTGCGCCCATAACGATGCAGAAAATAACAACCCAAGAAGTACCAGGCAACCCTTTTTAAAAATATGTGTACTGTTCATAACGCCTTCCAGTTTTGATAAAATTATTATTATGAGAAAAATACAAATGCTATTAGTGTATATCCTGACCTCGTTATAAACACCCATCTTCCATTGTACATTCAACCAATAGCAATAAGTCACTCTAGCACATCGATTTAGCCAAATACAAGGAATTGATGGCAGACCGATCTACGAGCACCATTATATAAGTAAAAGGTAATGCGCCGCTGAAGTATTGCTATCCTTCCCTGCTTTTCGTAGACTTAGGCTAACTTTATTCAAACGGAGTTTTACCGCATGTCATCTTTGCCTACCTCTGCAGCCTGGACCGCTCTAATAGCGCATCACAACGAAACTAAAAATATTCTGCTACGCGACAGTTTTAATGCTGACAAAGATCGACATGCCAAGTTTTCCCTCCATTTTAACGACATCCTTTTTGATTACTCCAAAAATAGGATAACTGACCAAACCTTGCCCTTACTGATTGATCTTGCGAAACATGCAGGGCTGGACGCAAAAATTAAAGCCATGTTTTGCGGAGCGAAAATAAACAACACCGAACACAGATCCGTACTTCACACCGCTTTACGCAACAGAAGCAATCAGCCTGTCTATGTTGACGGACAGGATGTTATGCCGCAAATCAATAGCGTCCTCTCTCAAATGCGCACTTTCAGCACTCGCGTTCGTTCTGGCGAATGGAGAGGTTATACCAACAAGGCCATTACCGACATCGTCAACATTGGTATCGGCGGCTCCGATTTGGGGCCCAAGATGGTTTCAAGAGCTCTTACCCCTTATGCGTCCGAGGCATTAAAGGTCCATTTTGTTTCCAATGTCGACCAGGCCGACCTCGTTGAAACCCTAAAGCACCTATCTCCGGAGACAACACTGTTTCTTATTGCCTCTAAAACATTTACTACACAAGAGACAATGACCAATGCAAACTCAGCAAGAAGCTGGTTTCTTGAGAGCGCGAAAAAAGAACAGGCTATTGCCAGACATTTTGTCGCAATTTCTACTAATACCAAGAATGTGGCTGCGTTCGGCATAGATACCAATAACATGTTTGAGTTCAGGCATTGGGTCGGTGGGCGATACTCATTATGGTCAGCCATAGGCTTGTCTATCGCCTTATATGTAGGCATGGATAATTTTGAGGAACTGCTACAAGGCGCTTATGAAGTAGATGAACATTTCCGCTCCGCACCTTTCGAGAAAAATATTCCAGTCATTATGGGGCTGTTAGGTATTTGGTATAACAATTTTTACAATGCCGAATCTCACGCTCTTTTGCCTTACGACCAATCCATGCTTTATTTCGCTGATTATTTCCAGCAAGGCGATATGGAAAGCAATGGCAAAAGCATAGACCTTAATGGCGAACATGTAGATTACAGCACCGGCCAGATTATTTGGGGACAACCTGGCACCAATGGTCAACATGCTTTTTTCCAGCTTATCCATCAGGGCACCAAACTGATACCTTGCGATTTCCTGGCGGCCGCAAACAGTCATTACAGGCTACCCGACCATCATGACATCTTAATTTCAAACTTTCTCGCCCAGCCGGAAGCCTTAATGAAAGGTAAAACTGCTGAAGAAGTTAAACAGGAATTATCTTCCGAAGACCAAGCCGACACCGTACTGGTCGCATCCAAAGTATTTGACTGCAATAAACCAGCCAATTCGTTTTTATTCAGCAAACTGACGCCGAAAACCCTAGGCTCACTGATTGCATTTTATGAACATAAAATTTACGTCCAAGGCGTCATCTGGAATATCAACTCTTTTGACCAAATGGGCGTAGAGCTAGGGAAAACCTTAGCCAAAGTCATTTTGCCCGAACTTCAAAATGACGAAATCATCGACGGTCATGATTGCTCAACCAATGCATTAATTAATACCTACAAACAATTACGACAACCTTGATTCGTCTGCAACGTCTGATTATTGGTTCTATTTTTACCATCACGCTGACAACTTGCGATAGCGGATTCCTATCGCTTAATAAGCTGGAACAAATTAAGCGGTCAGGAATCTTACACGTACTCACCCGAAACGATCCAACAACCTACTACGAAAGCCCCGAAGGCCTTACCGGACTGGAGTATGACCTAGCAATCCTTTTCGCCGACCAATTAGGCGTTAAAGTAAAATTTGAAACGCCAAATACTTTTAATGACATCTTAACCCGCATTGCCAAAGGCAAGGCCGACATCGCTGCTGCAGGTTTGACCATCACCGAACAGCGCAGCAGGAAAATGCGCTTTGCTCCCGCCTATCATGAAATCACCGAACAGCTTGTTTATCGATCAGGCACTCGCCGGCCCAATGACATAGACAGCCTGACCCACGGCATTGTCGAGGTCGCCAAAGGCACTAGCCACATCGATAGCCTGACTTACCTAAAACTGGATACCCCTGCCCTGACTTGGAATGTCAACGATGAGCTGGATACCGACGGCCTGCTGTATTTAGTTAACGAAGGACTGATCGATTACACCGTAGCCGACTCAAACCAGACCATTTTAATCCGCCGTTTTTATCCAAAACTTAACATTGCTTTCGACATTTCCGAACCCCGCCAACTGGCTTGGGCGTTAAGCCCGTCGAACGACAACAGCTTATACGACGAAGTGGTGCGCTTTTTCGAGCGTATAAAAAAAGACAAAACACTCGACCAACTTCTTGAAAAACATTACGGTCATACCAGCAGCCTAAGTTATATTGGCAACTGCAAATTCCGCCAGCAGCAAAAAAGCCGGCTTCCTTTGTATCGTAAGTATTTTGATTCGGCAGCTGCACAATACAACATAGATTGGCGCTTACTAGCCGCAATCGGCTACCAGGAGTCCCGGTGGCTGGATAAAGCCGTCTCCCCGACCGGTGTTGAAGGCATTATGATGTTAACTAGTGAAACCGCCGATGAACTGGGCATCAAAAACCGCACCGACCCAGCCCAAAGCATTGCCGGAGGCGCACGTTATTTTCAACAACGACTCCAGATTATCCCCGAACAAATTCCGGAACCGGATCGAACCTGGTTTGCATTAGCCTCTTATAACGTCGGCTTAGGTCATCTTGAGGATGCTCGAGCATTAACCAAGAAGCAAGGCGGCAATCCCGATAAATGGATGGATGTTAAACAGCGACTGCCTCTGCTTACCCAGCAAAAATGGCATCAACAGACTAAACACGGCTACGCCAGAGGCCATGAACCCGTTGAATTTGTGGAAAATATTCGCAGTTATTACGATCTACTGGTTTGGTTAACCGAAGAAAACCAGATCAAGAAAAATGCAATGGACGTCAATAGCGAAGAAACTGAACATGAACCGGTAACTATCGATCCGGCTGCGCTTTAACCCTGGAAAATCAATTTATCCACGAAAGACACGAAAAGTCATCTGGCGAAATTTTCGTGTCTTTCGTGCTTTTCGTGGACAAGCCTTTACCGTCTGGCCTTAAAAAAATCCCTCAGCATTTCCGAACATTCCGTTTCCAGCACGCCGCCATCCCAGCTAATCCGATGATTTAAAAAGCTCGCATCGGTCAGGCTTAGGGCATTGCATACCGCGCCCCGTTTGGGATCATAGGCGCCGAACACCAACCGCTTAATCCGCGCATGGCTCATGGCTCCCATGCACATCACACAGGGCTCCAAAGTCACATACAAGGTCGCATCGTTCAAACGATAGTTTTCGACATGAATACCGGCACCCCGCAATGCGATCACTTCAGCATGAGCGGTCGGGTCATGGCTGGTTATCGGGATGTTCCAGCCTTCCGCGATACATCGGCCACCCTTGACCACGATAGCGCCGACCGGAACTTCCCCTTGTTGCTCGGCCCGTTGCGCCAGCCTGATCGCGTAACGCATCCATGCTTCATCCGTTGCTGGATCTATTCCCATTCAATCGTTGCCGGGGGTTTACCGCTAATATCATAGGCAACACGGGAAATGCCGGGCACTTCATTGATAATGCGCCGGGAAATCAGATCCAGGAACTCATACGGTAAATTCGCCCAACGAGCGGTCATAAAATCGATCGTTTCGACGGCACGTATCGCAATCACATAATCGTAGCGGCGACCGTCGCCCATTACACCCACCGACTTAACCGGCAAAAATACCGCAAACGCCTGACTGACCTTGTCGTACAGATCATGGCGATACAGCTCTTCAATGAAAATCGCATCGGCCTGACGCAGCAAGTCAGCATACTCTTTTTTCACTTCGCCCAAAATCCTGACACCCAACCCAGGGCCGGGGAACGGATGACGATAAACCATATCCGCAGGCAGACCGAGCTCTACACCCAATTTCCTGACCTCATCCTTGAACAATTCGCGTAACGGCTCAACCAATTTCAAAACCATATTTTCCGGCAAACCGCCGACGTTATGATGCGACTTGATCAAATGCGCCTTGCCGCTTTTGGAACCGGCCGACTCAATCA
>CAZJOY010000084.1:0-15661 GCA_964547705.1 uncultured Methylobacter sp.
GGGTTCTTGCACAGATTTCATTGTCTGAGAAAAAGTAAGCAATTTCCCTTTGAGCAGTTTCGATAGCGTCTGAGCCGTGTACAGCATTTTCATCGATGCTGTTGGCAAAATCAGCACGGATAGTTCCGGCAGCCGCTTCTTTAGGGTTGGTTGCGCCCATGATTTCACGGTGTTTCAGAACCGCGTTTTCACCTTCCAACACTTGCATGATCACAGGACCTGAAATCATAAATGCAACTAAATCATTAAAAAAACCGCGCTCGCTGTGTTCTGCGTAAAAGCCTTCGGCTTGCTCTTTAGTCAAGTGCAGCATTTTTGCAGCAACGATTTTTAAACCGTTCTTTTCAAAGCGGCTGTAAATCTCACCGATGACATTTTTTGCTACAGCGTCAGGTTTAATGATTGAAAAAGTGCGTTCGATTGCCATTGTTAAGGAAACTCCAGATTGAAAAAATTTAAAGATTGCAGATTATAGCCGATTGGCGGCCGTTCTTGTAATTGCTTAGCCGTTAAACGCTAAGGCAAATTGTCGATTTCGGTATTTTCTTTTTTTACCGACATCAAGTCTTCTCTCGATACGCCCAACCACAGTACGATAGGACTTGCGACCAGCACCGACGAGTAAATGCCGAAAATGATGCCGATAGTCAACGCCAGCGCAAAATTATGCAGCGCTTCGCCGCCGAAGAAAAACATCGCCAACACCATCATTTGCGTCATAAAGTGAGTAATCACGGTACTGGACATCGTCGTGGTGATGGCGTTATCGATCATATCCGGAACGCTGACATTGCGCATCTTGTGGAAATTTTCCCGTACCCGGTCGAATACCACGACCGATTCGTTGACCGAATAACCTAATATCGCCAGTACGCCGGCCAACACTGACAATGTGAATTCCCATTGAAAAAACGCGAACATACCGAGAATAATCACGATGTCGTGCATGTTGGCGATAATAGCCGCCAACGCGAAACGCCACTCGAAGCGGACAGCCAAATAAGCCATAATCCCCGCCACGACCAGCAGTAGCGCCAATCCACCGCTTTCAAACAATTCCTTGCCGACTTGCGGCCCGACAAACTCGACACTACGCAGCACGACACTCGGATCTTGCTCTTTGAGTTTTGCCAATATCACTTCGCTCAACTTGACATCGTTGGTTTCAGCCTTCATCGGCACGCGGATTAATACTTCCTTTACGCTGCCGAAATTCTGCACCGAAAAGTCGGGAATTTTTTGGTCTTCCAATACTTTTCGAACCGCTTCGGTGTTGGCCGGCTGATTATAGCCGACTTCGACTTGGAGACCGCCGGTAAAGTCCAAGCCGAAATTAAGCCCTTTGAAAGATAAGGCCAGTATCGCCAAAATAAAAGTAACTAGCGAAATGGTCGTGGTAATCCGACCATAGCGCATAAACGGAATATCGTGTTTAATTTTAAAAAGTTCCATTAAATCCTCGAATGCTATCTTCAGATAGCCAATTTATCTGACTTACGCTGCCCACCATAGGCGAGATTGACCAACGCTCTCGATACAACAACCGCACTGAACATGGAAGTTAAAATCCCAATGCACAGCACTAGCGCAAAACCGCGGATGGGGCCGGACCCCAGCCAGAATAACGCGATACCGGCAATCAAAGTCGTGATATTGGAATCGAAAATAGTCGCAAAAGCGCGCTCATAACCGGCATAAATGGCAGCGCCCGGCGACATGCCTAGCCTAAGCTCCTCGCGAATTCGCTCGTTGATCAGCACGTTGGCGTCGATGGCCATGCCCACGGTCAGCGCAATACCGGCCATGCCCGGCAGCGTTAACGTGGCTTGCAGCAGGGACAGCACCGCAACCAACATCAACACGTTCATGCCCAACGCGGCGATGGAAAAAAGACCGAACACGCGGTAATAGACGATCATGAAAAACGCGACCGCTATGAAGCCATAGACATTGGAATTGATACCTTTGCCGATATTTTCTTGACCCAAGCTTGGGCCGACGGTGCGCTCTTCAACGATGTCGACCGGAGCCACCAATGCCCCCGCTCTCAATAATAACGACAAATTACGCGCTTCCTGCGGACTGTCTAAACCGGTAGTCTGGAACCGGTGACTGAAAACGCCCTGGATAGTCGCGACGTTGATGACTTTTTCAACTTTCTCTTTATGACGGACTTTTTGCCCGTTCACGACTTTCGTTTCAACTTTATATTCGATGAACACCACCGCCATCGGCTTGCCGATATTAGCCTGGGTCAATTTACCCATTTTGGCCGCACCGACGCCGTTCAGGGAAATATTAACCGAAGGCCTGCCGTCCTGATCAACACCGGAAGAGGAATCGACGATTTGATCTCCGGTTACGATGACCCGGCGATCCAACAGAATCGGGTTGCCGTTTCTTTCGGAATATAAGCGGCTGCCAACCGGGACATGCCCTTCGACCGCCTTTTGCACATCGTGCTCAACATCAACCAGACGGTATTCCAGCGTCGCAGTGGTCCCGAGAATTTCCTTCGCGCGAGTCGTATCCTGGACACCAGGCAATTGCACGACAATACGGTTTTCACCCTGTTGCTGAATCACCGGCTCGGCGACGCCCAATTCATTGACACGGTTACGCAAGGTGGTCATATTTTGCGCGACGGCGAACTTTTTGGTTTCGCGCACTTCTTTTTCAGAGAGTTGCAACCAGACTTGGTCTTGTTCATTCGGTTCGGTGATTTCCAAAGCGCGAAAATCCTTACCCAGAAGTTTCAGCAGCGCCGGTTTGTCATCAGCAGAATTCAGCTTAACCTTAATGAATCCGCTGTCTTTAGAAACCGATTGATAACGTATTTTTTCGTTTCTTAACGCCAGGCGGACATCGTCGTTGTAACGCTCTTCCGCCTGCTTAACTGCGGCATCCATGTCCACTTCCATTAGAAAATGCACCCCGCCGCGCAAATCAAGACCCAAATACATGGCTTCCGCGCCCAAAGCTCTTAACCAGGCAGGTGTGGTAGGCGCCAGATTTAACGCGACGTTATAATCATCGCCCATTTTATCTCTAAGCAAATCCGCCGCTTTAAGCTGGTCATCGGTATTGTTAAACCGGGCTAAAACGTGGCCGTCTTTAAACTCGAACGCCTTTATATTAATTCCATCTATTTTAATCGTGGATTCGACCTGATTTGCCTGTTCCTGCGTTAATTTTGCAGGGCGTGTCGATGCCACCTGAACAGATGGATCGTCGCCGTATAAATTCGGCAATGCATAAATAGTCGAGACCGCAAAAACGATCAGGACCAATAGATTTTTCCAAAGTGGATAATGGTTTTGCATGTGTTATTCCAACAATTCAACTATGTCGTAGAGACATTGTGGGCGCAAATTTACTTGCGCCCACACTATTAAACTTTAGCGACTTTTTTAGTAATCGCTTTGTAAGTTCCTTTCGGCATCATGCTCTCAATACTATGACGCTGCACTTGAATAAAGGTGTTGTCGCAGATTTCAAGTTTGACGAAGTTTTCATCCAAATCAACAACTTTACCCAAGATTCCACCTGAAGTAACTACTTCTGAACCTTTAGTCATTGCAGCAATCATTTCTTTTTTCTCTTTGGCGCGCTTGGATTGCGGGCGCAAGAACAAGAAGTAAAAAAACACCAGTATCCCCAGTGGAAACAACATGCCTTCAATACCAGGTTGTTGAGCGGCGGGAGCAGCTGCGGCCACTGCATCGGAAATTAAAAAACTCATAGTTATCCTCAGTTCGGTTCTTATTGTAATTTAAAAAAGTTCGCCATTATGCCACAGTCGGCACGGCTTTTCCTCGTTGTTGATAAAATTGCTTGACAAAAATATCCAGCTCTTGCTTTTCAATCGCATCACGCAAGCCTTGCATCAGGCTCAAGTAATAATAGAGATTATGAATAGTGTTGAGCCTTGACCCCAGCATTTCCTTGCATTTATCCAAGTGCCGCAAGTAAGCTCTTGAATAATTCCGGCAGGTATAACAGCCGCAGGACTCATCCAGCGGACCGGTATCGAACTCATACTGACTGTTCCTGATTTTCACCACGCCAAACGTAGTAAAAAGATGACCGTTACGCGCGTTGCGAGTCGGCATCACGCAATCGAACATATCGATGCCGCGCCTGACCGCCTCCACCAGATCTTCCGGCGTACCCACGCCCATTAAATAGCGCGGCTTATCGATCGGCATTTTACTATGCACCACATCCAGCGTTGCCATCATTTCTTCTTTAGGCTCGCCAACTGACAACCCACCGATTGCGTATCCGTCAAAACCAATATCCACCAATCCGGCGATCGACTCCTGACGCAGATGCTCATACATGCCGCCCTGCACAATGCCGAACAAAGCCGATTCATTACCTTCATGGGCCGCTTTACTGCGCGCCGCCCAACGCAACGATAAGCGCATCGAATCGGCCGCCTCATGGACTGTTGCAGGATATGGGGTGCATTCATCGAAAATCATTACGATGTCCGAGCCCAAGTCACGCTGGACCTGCATCGACTCTTCAGGCCCCATAAAAATAGAGCTACCGTTGATAGGCGACTTAAAAGTCACGCCTTTTTCGGTGATTTTTCGTAGCGCACCCAGGCTGAATACCTGAAAACCGCCGGAATCGGTCAAGATGGGTTTATCCCATTGCATAAAACCATGCAAATCGCCGTGCGACTTGACTACGCCCATACCGGGACGCAGCATTAAATGAAAGGTATTGCCCAGAATAATCTGTGCGCCGATACCGGTCAGTTCGTCAGGTGTTAGCGACTTAACTGTTCCGTAAGTGCCCACCGGCATAAAAATAGGCGTTTCCACGACGCCTCGGGCAAACTTAAGCTGACCACGCCGCGCATGGCCGTCAGTATTGATTAATTTGAATTCCATAGAAATTTATGAGTACATTGAAGGCTGGGAATTATCCAGACTTTTTAAATTAATGTACATGTGAACCGTAAAAACTTTTGATGTCGTTAAAGGCAAAAAATTCAGTCTTGATCATGTAGCGCTCTTCCAAAAATGAAAATTACTTATACCGAATCTAACATATTAATAATCAAATTTTATAAGGACTTAGGTAAGGCAGTAAGCGATTTCTAATACTCAGGTCTGACAATCAACCTATACAGAGAGCGTTTCAGGAATTAGAATCACCGTAGAGCCTTAACAATACAAGGCCGGCACATAAAAATAATTTCATTCAAAATCAACCGTGTAAAATAATAATAAATAGTTCAGCTTAACTACATTTCAGTTAAATTTAGTGCAGTCCGGCTCTACTAATAATCACGTCTTTACTCATGAAAACACGTCCACTTTCAGTGCTTACAGCACTTTTATATATACAATTTTACCTGTCGCCGGCCCATGCAGAAGAATCGTTGTCTTTGTCATCCTTGAAAGAGATGTCGCTGGAAGACGTGCTACAAGTAGAAATCGTTTCCAAAAAAGCCGAGAGTAAAAATTCCGCCGCCGGCATTGTAAGCGTGGTTACCCATGACGATATTAAACGTTATGGAGCGAACACTTTGGCTGATGTGTTAAACCGCGTCACCAGTATCTATATGTTAAGCACCTATATCTGGTCGGACAGCACCGCTGCCGTGCGTGGGGATGCGTTAACGCACGTTAACAACCATACCTTGGTGCTTATCAACGGCAGGCCGTTTCGTGATAGTGCTTATGGCGGTTTGAACGAAACCATGTTTCGGGATTTCCCCATCCATCACATCGAGCAAATCGAAGTTATACGCGGCTCGGGTTCGGTGTTATACGGTAGTAATGCCTTTACCGGCGTCATTAATGTTGTTACCAAAAAACACCAGGATAATGCACTGACTTTACGCGGACGTTATGGCAGTTTTAATACAGGACAAGTGGAAAATGAATTTGCCTGGAAAAATGACGAAGCCGCGATTACCGGCGCAGTGCGTCATCGCGCCAGCGACGGTTGGTTATTTTCAGCCATTGATGAAAGAAAACAACCGGCCAATTTTCGCAGCAACGATGGCGACACCAGCGCCAGTTTGTGGGGAGAATGGAAAGATTTCAATTTCAACTTGTTCATAGTGAATAACCAACGTAACCATTGGGGATCGGTACCGATTGGCTCAGGTCAACTCATTGAGAATGACAGATTATTTTTTGATACCGGCTACAAACACCAAATTAATAAACACTGGCTATCCACCTGGAATATAACCTTTAACAAATTTTCCCAAAACTATAATTTGCCCGTTCAAGGTACACTTTATCTAACCGACCTATACGAGAACAATGTACTGTTTGAACAAACTCATTTTTTAAATTTCCTTGAAGACAAACTAAACTTCCTTGTCGGCGGTCTGGTCGAATGGCGAGAGGGTGGCGTAACGCAAGTATCGCAGCCCAATACTCTGGCCCCTTACACCAGCTTGAAATCCAGTATTTACGGCGAAGCCAGTTATAGCTTACTCGATAATTTAAAAGTTAGTGTCGGCGGCCAATGGCATCGTTTCGATAATTTAAAAGCAGCGCCGCAAGGCGTAATCGACAATGGCGAAGCGACTGAAGGTGTCGTTGGACGCACCGGATTGGTATACGAGCTGACCTCTAACCTGGGCGCGAAACTGCTCTACAACCAGGCGTACCGCTCTCCCAGCGCGGGTGAATTAGGCGCTAATTCATCGCTGGTGCAAGGCAACAGGAATATTCAGCCCGAATTAATTGAAAGCAGCGATGCACAAATTTTTTACCATACCCAAGATTACCAAATCTCTCTAACCGCCTTTAGAAGCCGGGTTTCCGATCTAATTGTCCGGGTTCCGGTTGCCAATACCAACCCTGTCCGTTTGCAATACGCCAATGCCGGTAACGCGAAATTTGAAGGACTTGAATTGGAAACCGAAGCGAAACTATTTGAAGGCCTGTCATGCAAAGGCGCTTATACTTTTCAAACCAATCGCGATGAAAAAAATCAAAACAATAAAACCCAGATGCCCAACCACATGGCTAAAATAGGCTTAAGTTACGATGCTACCCCGAATTTACAAGTTAGCGCTTTCGATACCTATTTCAGCGCGGCAAAAATAGTTCCGACCTCGCTAGCCGTTAACCCGGCCGCCAACAGTTATCATAACTTGAGCGTCAATACCAATTACCGCCTAGATAATTTGTTAGGTTTTGCACATACCAAGCACATCACCTTTTCTTTTTATTTGGAAAATTTACTCGACGAAAAATTTTATTATCCGGAGTTCAATCGCAAAATCATAAACACCATTCCCGCTTCTCCGGGAAGATCGCTATTTGGAGAAATAGCCATTGAGTTTTAAACGTATTTTTATACCCAAAGGGCATAAGTTTCGTTTGAGCAGACAAGCTGCTCAACTCAGCTTTAAACTTAGCGTATTAAACCTATTGTGATTATGCGTGCGTCCATTAAATCTACGCTAGCAGCGGCCATAATCTGCTTTATGGCTAATAATGCCGAAGCAGTCGAAAGTAGTGATCTTATTCGCGCGTCTATCATCGAAAAGGTCTCCCGTTTTATCGAATGGCCAACCTGGACGAATGAGCGGTTTACTATCTGCGTTACCGACAAATCTCCGTTACTTCCAGCCTTGCAAACTTATTACACAAATACGTCTCTTGCGGGCAAGCCGGTTAGCTTATTGATTTTTGATGATTTGAAAGACCTTAAGGACTGTCAAGTCATCTATTTAAATGATGATGGCCAAAGTGACGACCTGCCTCCCATCCTGCAACTGACCAGCAATCAGCCTATCCTGATCGTTACCGGAAAAAAGGATGATGTTAATCAGGGCGCGCATGTAGATTTTTTCGTCAAAGACACTCGACTGAATTTGGAGGTTAATAGAACAGCGCTAATGAACAGCGGTTTAAAAGCCAGTTATCATTTACTAAAGGTGGCTCGCATTGTGGAGTAAACTTAAACAATGGGTGGTTTCTCAGCCCTTCAAACGGAAATTGCAATGGGTCATCATGACTGTTGTATTGACAACGGTGGCTAGCACCTTAGGTTTTTTATATTGGCAAAAAAATCATCAACAGCGCAACGATTTCGTCCGTACCAATTTGGCGCTCGCAAAACTGGTGGCCGAATTCACAGTTCTGCCGGTAGTATTTGACGATAGTAAAGGCGCTGAAGACCAGTTAAGCAAGCTGTGGAAAGACCCGAGCGTAGCCTATCTGCTTCTGGAGAAAACTAATGGACAAATATTGACGCATTATGACCCGTCGAATATTGCAGCGAACGCGCCACCGCTACCAGATAACCAGGAATGGCTTTGGCAGGATCATCGCCTGTACTTTGCAGTACCGATTAGCCATGACCATGAAAAACTGGGCATACTAAAAGGTGCCTACCGCATTGATGAATTAAAGCTGGCGCAATACCGGGAACTGCATTTTATGTTGCTGGTTATGCTAACCGCGGCACTATGCAGTTACGGTTTGGCATTTGTGTTACGAGGCTTTGTGATGGCTCCGATTAAACAACTGGATCAACATGCCCGATGCATCGCCGAACAGCCCGACATCCTTCAAACTATCACCTATCTAGTACATCGGCCGGATGAAATCAGCCACTTATACGATGCTTTCAACCTACTGATGTCACGCATCCAACAGCGCGAAACGGAAATTCTCCAACTTAATCGCGATCTTGAAATTAAGATCAGACAACGCACTCAGGACTTGGAAGAATCGCGGCATATTTTGGCGCTCAGCCTGCAAGCATCAAACCAGTGGTTGTGGGATTGGAATATAGCCGACAATATTCTAAAACTTGATGCCGAATTAGTGAGCCTCTGCACTATCCTGCCGCCCGCAACAATCGCCATCGACTGGCTTAACGATCAAATCCATCCCGATGATCGATTACGCATTAGACAGTCGCAATCGAATTTACTTTATGATCAACAACCTAATTGTAGTGTGGAGTTTCGATTGCGCACGGTTAATGGAGAATACCGCTGGATACATTCTCAGGGACAAATTATCGAACGCGGCCCTCAAGGCAACGCGGTACGCATGATTGGCACCCAAACCGATATTACCGAACGTAAACAAGCAGAAATCGAGCTGCAAATTGCTGCCGTCGCGTTTGAATCGCAAGAAGGCATCATGGTCACCGATGCCAACAATGACATTCTCCGGGTTAACCAAGCCTTCACCAAAATTACCGGTTACACAACCGAGGAAGCCATCAATCAAAACCCCAGAATACTCAGATCCGGTCTGCAAGATGAGAGTTTTTATGAGGCCATGTGGAAGAGCATCGAAATCACCGGAAACTGGGAAGGCCAAATCTGGAATCGGCGTAAAAACGGCGATATTTATCCGGAACTTACCACCATTACCGCAGTGAAAGGTATGGACAACGTCGTCACCAACTATGTTGCCGTATTTAACGATATCACCTTAAGTCAAGCGGCAACCGCTGAAATTGAACGCCTGGCTTTCTATGACCCCCTTACTGCCCTGCCTAACCGCCGTTTACTGATGGATCGATTACAACACAGCATTAATATGGATCGGCGCGACGGCAAACAGCTGGGATTATTGATGCTCGATCTGGACCGTTTTAAAGCCGTTAACGACAGCCTGGGGCATCTGGTCGGCGATGACTTATTGCAGCAAGTCGCTGCACGCATCAGCGCAAGATTGCGTGATGTTGACATGGTGGCGCGATTAGGTGGCGATGAGTTTGTTATATTATTGGAAGATATTGTGCAACCGGAAGATGCAGCACAAGTGGCTGAAGACATTATCGCTGAGTTAAGCAAGCAATTTTGTCTGTCCCAGCATGACAATGTACTGATTGGCGCCAGTATCGGCATTAGTCTGTATCCGCAACACGGCGACACCCCCGAGATCCTGATGGATCACGCCGATGCGGCGCTGTACCAGGCAAAAGACGCCGGACGCGGCTGCTTCGCCTATTTTTCCGAAGAGCTGACGCTTGCGGCCCGAGAACGGATAGCGTTGGAAGCACGGCTTCGTCATGCCATCGAGCAGCAGGAATTACGCGTTTTTTACCAAGCGCAAGTGGATATTGCCACCGGCCTCATCATCGGGGCAGAGGCGCTGGTACGTTGGCAAGACCCGATCGAGGGCTTGATTCCTCCGCAACGTTTTATCCCTATTGCCGAAGAGTCCGGCCTGATTGTAGATATCGGCAGCTGGGTGTTGCATGAAACCTGCTGGCAAGGCAGGCAATGGCTGGATGCGGGCTTGCCGCCTGTAACGTTAGCGGTCAATGTCTCCGCTCACCAATTCCTCCGTAGCGATATTTGTGCTTTAGTAGCCCAAGTACTGCGTGACACCGGCTTTCCGTCCGAGCACCTGGAATTGGAAATCACAGAAAGCGGATTAATGGGAAACCAGAGTAACGCAACGACTATTCTCAACAATCTTCGCGCTCAAGGCGTGCATCTGGCCATTGACGATTTCGGCACCGGATATTCATCTCTAGCTTATCTAAAGCATTTTCCTCTGGATGTTTTAAAAATCGACAAGAGTTTTATCGACGAAATTCCTTTTCAACAAGATGACATGGAAATCACTGCCACCATTGTTGCGATGGCGCATACTTTAGGCTTTAAAGTTCTGGCCGAGGGCGTCGAAACGCCGGAGCAACATGACTTCTTACGAAAAAAAGCCTGCGATATGTATCAGGGGTATATCAAAAGCCCGCCTATACCGGCAGAAGAGTTTGCCAAGTTATTGCGGAGTCAAGAGCGGGCAATTAGTGTCGTTTAAAATGTCCGACTTAATCCGCATACATAATCTGGACAATTACCACGCACCACCCGTTTGGAAGCGCAACCGCCGATAATGCAACTTTTCCAAATTTTAGAGAAAGGCTTTATCCACTAGACACAAACAGCAATACAGATGAGAATGCAGGAAAACTCCAAACAATAATAATCCTTCAGATAGCGGACAAAACCGTTCGGTTAGCAAACAACCGGCCGGCTTTGCCAAGCGGGAGCAAGCTAATGCGCATTCCAACTGAAACACTTTTCGCCAATACGTCGCACAAACCGGTTTCGTCGTTCCTCCTCGGGGCGCGGCGGACTAACCGTGTAAGACCGAAACACATTCCAATCCGGTTCTTTTCAATCCCGCACTTCGATGCCGACAGTGAACGCCTTTTCCGGCAGGAGCGTCAAACCGAAACATTAAACGCCTTGAAAATAGTGCTGCTACTAAGCTCAGCCTGTTTGCTGGCATTCATCGCTTTAGATGTATTTAACGGAAGATTATCTAACAGCGAAATCACTAGCAGCTTACTGACAGGTCTAACGCTCGCCGCCTTGTTTGTGAACCTGCATCGCCCTCCTCAAAGCCACATTAACTCAATCGCCAAACTAAGCGCCGTACTGGCCGTTATCGATCTATGCTTCCTTTTACTGCTAGACGGCGATCCTGCTCTCTATGCAGAAATCTGGGTCGGGTTATTGCCGATTTATTTCTTCACTTACGGGCAAACGTTCATGACAATCGCCGAAACCTTGAAATTCGGCCTGCTGGCAATGATAGCCCTGCCGCTCTGCGGTCATTTGATCGGCGTTGAAACCGTGGCGCAGGTACCGTCGATTATCATGTTACTGATCGTCAACGCCTGCGGTTTCTGTAGCCGTTATCAACAGGAAATCCATGCACGCAACCTGTTTCGGGAGCGCCGCAAAGCCGAATGCAGATCGGAAGATAAAACCCGGTTCTTAAGGCAACTCAGCCACAACCTATGTCAGCCGCTACAGGCATTGAGTTGCTATTCTTCTGCACTGGATACCGCTATCGTAGACAAACCCGACGACTCATTACAACAGATGGTCGGCAAGCTGGGTTTAGCTATCGATGAACTCAACAATACTTTCAAACACATCCTCGACATCGCTAACCTGGAAACCGGCAAGCAAAGCCCACGGCTGACGGCAGTCGATATCAACATTCTGTTAGCATCGTTGGAAAACCAATTTGCTCCGCAGGCCGCCAAGCGAGGCCTGAAACTGATCGTCCGCCTACGCTCAAGCCCTCCTTATACCGTGTATAGCGATGCCTGTATTTTAAGCCAGATCATCGGCAACCTGATCGACAACGCGATCAAATACACCACCAGCGGCTGGATAGTCATTGCAGCGGTTAAAGTCGATAACAAACGGCTCAAACTGCATGTGCGCGACAGCGGCATCGGTATCGCCGATGAATTGCGCGGCGAGATATTCAAAGAGTTTTTCCGTGGACACCGGCGTCAGGCCGATGCGCAAGCCCACGGACTGGGCATTGGTCTGGCTTATGTATTAAAAGCTACGGAGCAATTGCCGGATCACAGCCTGCAAGTCTATTCGCGGCTACATCAAGGCAGCGACTTCCAACTCAGCATGCCGATGATCGCCGTAACGCAGCCAATCGGCACACCGACACAGCAAGCCAATCTCACTGGTAGCTTCATATTCATTGTCGATGCCGACCATGAGATCCTGCATGCCATGAACGAGCAACTATCCGCCTGGGACTGTCTAGTGCAAACAGCCTCCTCCAAAGCCGAAACTCATGCAGCTCTTGCTGAAAACCTTAGATCGCCAGACCTGCTGATCACCGATTTCTACCTGGACGGCAACGAAACCGCCCACGACATCATCGCCGCCATCCAGGCCGACTGCGGCACGGTACCGACACTCATTCTTTCCGCCCATACCATCCCTGACGAAGACAAGGCCAAATGGCCAGAGAACACACTGCTTCTACGAAAACCAGCCAGCGGGACGGTGTTAATGGAGATGATGGCAAAAGCTATGGGCGACGACTGAATTACCGTTTGCTATTCAACCAAAAATCGCAACCGGATCATATGGAAACTGTTCGTACAGAACTCGTCGAAGCATGAACGGCTTCCGCACAGTCTGGGCGAACGGATCTTGAAATGCTCAATAATTGATTTCCCAAAGTCAATTCCCCACCTCCGGCCGCCCGAATACAATCCCCATTTCGAACACCTTAACCAGCAACTCCGTCCGCCGTACCACAGCAAACTTCTGGAAAATCGGCCTAAGATGATTCTTGACCGTCTGCTCCTTTATGCCCAGCTTACGGGCAATTTCCTTATTGCACATGCCCCGCACCAGCCAGCCCAACACCTCGAACTCGCGTGGCGTCAACCCCAGACTGGCAGGATCGGACACCGGCTTAATCCCGGCAATTGTTGGAGCCGGTTCCTCCGGTTGCGGTCCAACCACCGATGCTGGCAAATACACCCGTCCCGACAACACATCCCGCAACGCCTCGACAAATGCCTGCCGCGACACCGACTTGGCAATAAACCCCATCGCCCCCAGCCGCAAAGACTCAAACACCAGTCCCCTGTCGTCCAAGCCGGAGAACATCGCCACGCATAAATTCGGAAACTCTTGGCGTAACTCAGCCAATCCCGTCAGCCCGTCCTTGCCCGGCAACTGAACGTCCAGTAATACCAAGTTCAACGGCGTTGTGCGGGCAATCGCCAAGCCTTCGTCAAAGCTTTCGGCTTCGAATACTTGTAACTCGGGAAATATCTGGTTCAGCAAGCAGGCGACGCCTTCACGGGCGCAGAAGTGGTCGTCGACGAGAAGGATATTCATGGGATTAAAAATTCAGAGTTAAGTGGTCACTAGGTATTGTACTGGGGAATAGGCGAATGCTGGTACTTTGGTACTAGTACATACGATGGGTAGTTAAAGATCGCGATACTCATGTAATCTTGAAGAAGCAGATAAAACCATTTCAATCATTCAATTAAACCAGCAGGATCAATATGAAAAAAATATTGGTTTTATTAATCACATTTCTATTAACAAGTTGCGCCCATACAGAGAAATATTTTCATGCTGAAAATACTTTTAGTATTAACAAATTTATTAACCCTCACAAAGAACTATCTAACAATTTCCCTTTCACAGAGTTCTGTGCTGATAAGGCTTCAATACATAGCCCAGTAATCTGGGTACCTATTATCGGCCCTGCAATTGATGTCAGCATGAGCACAAAAGCACAAGGAGGTTTTGGTAATCGCTTGGACAATGCAATCATATTTCTTCCTTTAATTGGCCCTGCAATATCATTTTCGGCAACATCGCCTGATATATGCACATATAGAACCCTCGTTAGCCCAAATGGAATAGGTAACATTCTTGAATCAACCGTTACCAAAGCTCAGTTTACGTACATAAAAACTATAGCCGATGAAAATTGCACTATGTTCTTAAATAGGCTGGAAAGCTCCAAAGATGGTTTGGAATTTGGCAAAACGGCAATATCCGATATTGGAACAGCAGCAAGCGCTGCTACTGCCTTTGTAACGCCGCTAGGTGCAGCAGTGGTATCTACTGCACAAATGTTAACAAATAAAGGTGCGGAGAATTTGGCGCATACTTATTTTGGCGGACAACTCATACCTGCCATTAAAGCTACCATAGAAAGTGAGAGGAAAAATTTCACCAACGATAAGTTAAATTCGGAGAATTCATATCCTACAACTGTGGCTGAGACCATAAGCAGGTTCGGCGATTATGACAAGCTTTGTTCAGTACAGGACGCAATAGCCAAACTAAACACAAAAAACCACTAAAACTGAAAAATAAAGACAAGTAATTTTATTAACTCATGTTTTGAAATTAATAGGGGCAGATGATGGTATTTGTTATTCATACATTTGGTAAAAACTTAGGAACTGTGTTCTGTCCTTTTTTGATTCGATCGTATTGAATGCGGCACTTATCGAATTTGATACGCTGGATGATGGGCAATGCAAATAATTCGCAGGCTTAAGCGCGACCATAGCCCTTCGAATGATGATTATTTTACGCACTAAAGGAGAATTACAATGACCAAGTTAAAATTAACCAAGCCCCTCCAAAAAGGCGATAAAAAAGGCCAAGTCAAACTCGTCCAAGAATGGCTTTATCTAAACGATGAGCGCGTTGCAATCGATGCTGATTTTGGTTCGGCTACCGAATCGGCAGTGCGGGACTTTCAAGCTAAATCAAATTTACCAATAACGGGCATAGTGGATGAAACTACTTTTAACTCGCTAATTTTACCGATGGACAAAGCTCTAACCCCTATTTCACCTGATGGTAAATCGCTTGGCGAACTCGTAGTTGCTTATGCCAAACAACACCTTAACCAACACCCAAGGGAAGTTGGCGGACAAAACAGAGGGCCTTGGGTACGTTTGTATATGAATAGTAACGAAGGCGAACAGTGGGCTTGGTGCGCCGGCTTCACATGTTTCTGTTTAAAACAAGCTTGTGAGAGTATGAAGCGGACGTTACCGTTTAAAACTACATTTTCCTGTGATTCATTAGCTGCGTTTGCCAAGGACAAGAGATTGTTTGTCGACAGCAACAAAGCAGGCCCTGGAAGTTTTTTCTTAGTTCGTAGAACCGATACCGACTGGACACACACGGGAATTGTGCTGGAAGTAAACAACGAAACCATTAAAACGATTGAAGGAAATACAAACGACGAGGGCAGCCGCGAAGGATATGAAGTGTGTGCACGAACCAGAGGTTTAAAAAAAATGGATTTTGTCAAAATATAGTGTTTGTAGTGGTCTAATAAAAACGGACAGCCCGATAGGTTGATAAAATAACTCAACC
>CAZJOY010000085.1:0-15637 GCA_964547705.1 uncultured Methylobacter sp.
AGAAGGTCGCTCTGCGGCTGAAGTCATCATGACCGTACTGCATGCCGGCGGTAAGTTTGATGATAATGCTTATAAGGTAAGCGGCGGTTTGCACGGCGTGGGCGTATCGGTTGTTAATGCTTTATCGGAAGAGTTAAATCTTGAAGTTCGCAAGAACGGCCAGCTTTATAAACAGCAGTATCGTATGGGCGAGCCGCTCGCTCCATTGGCGGCAGTAGGGCCTGCTGAAGGTTCCGGCACCTTGATAAACTTCAAACCCAGCGCAGAAACCTTTACCGATGTAGAATTTCATTACGACATCCTGGCTAAAAGACTCAGAGAACTATCTTTCCTGAATTCCGGCGTACGCATCAGCCTGGAAGACGAGCGTTCCGACAGACAAGATGTATTCGAATTTGAAGGCGGCATAGGCGCATTTGTCGAACATCTTAATAAAAACAAAACCCCACTGTTTCCGGAAGTATTTCATTTCGTTGCCGAAAAGGAAGGCGTCACGGTTGAAGTTGCGATGCAGTGGAACGACTCTTATCAAGAAAACGTATTTTGCTACACCAACAACATTCCGCAACGCGACGGCGGCAGCCATTTGGCAGGTTTCAGAGGCGCTTTGACCCGAACCATCAATCAATACATAGAAGCCAGCGGTTTAGCTAAAAAAGAAAAAGTGCAAACCACCGGCGACGATGCCCGTGAAGGTTTGACGGCTGTATTATCGGTTAAAGTACCCGACCCGAAGTTTTCCTCGCAAACCAAAGACAAGCTGGTTTCTTCGGAAGTAAAACCGTTGGTTGAATCGACAATGAACGAAAAGCTACAGGAATTCCTGCTGGAAAAACCGCAAATAGCCAAAGCCATCGTCAGCAAAATTGTCGATGCAGCCCGTGCCAGAGAAGCGGCCCGTAAAGCGCGGGAAATGACCCGCCGCAAGACCACGCTGGATATTGCCGGCTTGCCGGGCAAACTGGCGGATTGTCAGGAAAAAGATCCGGCATTATCCGAACTGTTCCTGGTGGAAGGGGACTCTGCGGGCGGATCGGCCAAGCAGGGCAGGGATCGCCGGACACAAGCTATCCTGCCGTTAAAAGGAAAAATCCTGAACGTAGAAAAAGCCCGCTTCGACAAAATGATTTCATCTGAAGAAGTCGGAACATTAATTACCGCGTTAGGCTGTGGCATAGGCAAAGACGAATACAACCTGGATAAGCTGCGCTATCACCGCATCATCATCATGACCGATGCGGACGTCGACGGATCGCACATCAGAACCTTGTTGCTGACGTTCTTTTACCGTCAATTGCCCGAAATCGTCGAGAAAGGCTATATCTACATTGCCCAGCCGCCACTGTACAAAGTCAAAAAAGGCAAACAGGAGCATTACGTTAAAGACGACAGCCAGCTGAATGAATACCTGATCCAGCTTGCATTGGATAAAGCCCAGCTGTTTACCGATCCGTCAGTGCCGCCGATTCAAGGCCAAGGCCTGGAAAAACTGGCTAAACTGTTTACCGAAGTAGACGGCATCAACAAACGCTTATCCAGACGCTACGATGAGATTTTCCTGGAGCAGTTTGCGTATATGAACGTAATCAGCGATGAACTGAGACAGGACCAGCAAAAGCTCGTCGCCTGGTTTGCCGATATGGAGCAAAGACTGACCGATTGCGATAGCGGAGCAATATACACCATTGAGTTGGACTACAAGGTGGCCAGCGACTTTTCTGTCGTAGTTAATAAACGCCTGCACGCAATCACCAAGACTTTCGTATTGCCGTCGACTTTCTTCAACGGCAAGGATTACCAAAAAATCGCGCAATATGCCCAAGATACAGCGGGCATGTTTAACGAAAGCTCATTTATGCAAATGGGCGAAAGACAACAGCCCGTCAGCAACTTTAAACAAGCTTTTGAATGGATGATGAAGGAAATTAAAAAAGGCCAGCATATCCAGCGCTACAAAGGTCTGGGCGAGATGAACCCCGAACAGCTGTGGGAAACCACGCTGGATTCCAACAACCGGCGTTTGCTGCAAGTCAGAATCGAGGACGTAATTGCCGCCGACGAGATTTTCACTACATTAATGGGCGATGTGGTCGAGCCGCGCAGGGATTTTATTGTTAAGAATGCGTTGGATGTGGCGAATTTGGATGTGTGATAATTGTCGGTGCCACAATAAGTGAAAAAATTCGGCAGACTCTATTCCCACTTAAAAAATCAGTGCTCTATCAACCAGGCGAATTCTACGGTTTACCTGGTTGTACTGATTCAACCGTTCTTGCTGAGTGAAGAAAGACGGCTACTAAAGAAAATAAATAGCCCAACATAGAAGTAAGCGGGAACATATTATTTTGAGATCGTGAAATGGATATTCCCCATACATTTCCTACGCTACTGAACCCAGATGAAGGTATTCAGCCTATCCTTCTTATCGGTTCCGGCATGTCATACGGCATAGTGCCTCAGGTACCTGAATTATCGAAAGAAATAAAGGATAACTATGAGGAAGTCATTAAAAAATTAGGTGTTGATCCTAGTCCACCACCCGAAGATCAATTTTATGACTGGGCGGATAAAGCTTTTAATCTACTCAAAACAGAGCTTGGTCTTTCCGACAATGAGGCGAAAATACGGTTGGCGGCTGCAATGAGAATAACCACAGATCTTCGTTTTCATGCAAAAATTGGAATGCCTTTGCGTGGCAATACGCCACGTCATCGCGTCGTTGCCCGGTTTGCTCGCGAAGGTAGATGGAAGTCGATTTGGTCATTGAATTGGGACTGTGTGCTGGAAACGGCATTGGAAAGTGTCGGATTGTTAAATCATCCTGATCCCAGCAGTTCAACAGCTAATCCGTTACCATGGAAACGTTGGTATTGTCCTTGGTCACCCAGAGACTTGTATTCACCCACGCCAAAAACAGGTACGTTAAACATCATCAAACCCCACGGTTGTGTTAAAAAATTAGCTCATGGTGGCTCACTATTTGTCGTTACACGTACAGAATTGGGAATATTGACTGATGAATTAAAACCTGTCCCAGGCCGTATGGCGGTTGATATTTCAGATTCTCCTCTGATTGTTAGCGGATGGTCTGCAGCAGAAGACTATATTCACGAGAACATTGGTGTAGTAGAAGCTCAAGATACCTTAGCAACTACTCCGGATCGATTAAGCATTATCGACCCTTTCTGGAAACCAGATTCTTCCTCTACCGAAGTTAAAAACCATAACCGTCTCGCATCAGCATTTAAGACTGATCAAGCGAACTGCCATTTTGCGACAAACCCGACAGGCCAACCATCGACAGACGATTTTTTCCAATGGTTACAAACACGATTCGGGTTGGACAGAATCCGCGTGTATGCAAACTCGCAAGGCAATAGTTGGTCAATCCAAATCGCTGAGTTGGATAGCATCAATGCAATTTTTTCCCAGCCCAATCCAGAACATTGGCTTAATCATCTATTCGATGATTTTTTGGCCGTCTGGGTAAGACTCTGCTTCAACACAGGCCGGGTCATCTATAAAAACAACTCAGCCTTAGTTCCGCAGAATTTGGTTGCGACGCATCGTCGGGATGAACACATCCCTTGGGGATATGGGCAGACGGATCGTTATGATATGCTTGCGGTGATCCCGCTTATACTTGCTATCTGGAAGTCTTCTGATAGAAAAGATTGCCAGTGGGATTTTACCGAATTTCCAGGTGCGTTGTGGGATAGCTGGAACGGGCATTTGATCTTACCTTTACCTGCTTGGGGGAAAATAGAGCAGCCTCTAGAATTGGCGGCTTTGAAGCCGTTAATGGAGTGTTGGAATTGGTCGCATAAAGGAGCCATCAAGCAGTTTTCCATTTTACCGTTACATGCTGAACCCAGTGATCAACCGATAACTGATGCTAATTTTGTACTTCGAAGTTCAGTAGCGTGGTTAATGAAAACAAATAAATATGCCAATCCAAAAAATATTGGCATTTTGAGTCTGTCGGATATAAGGGGACGAAGATGAATATCATGGAACAATTCAAAGGCTACATTTCTGAACATTACCAGACGCTGCTTGGCCTTAATCTGGTAGAAAACGACAATTCTGATAATCATATCCTGATATGGGTAAGTGGTAGTGATGAAGCAGCTTGGCTGCTGGATAGCGAAATCGGCCTTGCGCTACGTATCGTTTTATTTAATGCTGCCGAAGATGATTTGAATGCCGCTACACAGGAAGCCGTTCGCACTGCCACTCAATTGCAACCCCGATATGGAATTGACGCTAATGCGGCAGACCAACATGGAATTTGGCAGGTTGCTATCTGTTGGCTGGTTGATAGCAATTTGAAAACTAGTTGGCATCAGGCGATTGCCAGTATTCGCAAAGAAAGTGGTTTATCCGAGGAAATTGGGCTGGATGCTATTTTTTTTGATGCTGGGAAATTGATAACAGCCTGCGAACAGCATGGATTGCCTCAGCTCTTGTTGCAGACACGCCATTTGCTTAATCTAAATTGGTCGGAAATGCCGGGTTGGCTTTCAGCGGATGTGAAGGTAGCCGAAATGTTGGCAAAGTTTCCCGCCCAATTCATTAGTGACGCCGAGACTCACCAATTAGCTAATCAATTGGCACAGGATGCGGTGCAGATTGAAAGTCTCAATCGAAAGAATGAAGAAACCGAACCCGAAGTTACTATGCTTAGGGATATTGAAATCAACAATTTTCGAAATCTTGAGCGTTGCCGACTTCAGTTTTCCAAAACTAGCGACAAAAACGCCCAGGCTCATATCATATTCGGGCCCAATGGCACGGGCAAAACCTCTATATTTGAAGCCATTTGTCTAGGTATCGGTGGAGTATCAAATACCTTTGCGGATTATCTTGATGATGAAGATATAAAAACGCGGAATCCTAATTATTCAACATCGGTGTTATCGCCGTTAACAGCCAATTCCGAGAGCCCAGGAATTGTTCTGAATGGGATCGAAAAGGCTATTGTTTTTTGGGATAAGCAAAAAGCACAGGCTGACTGGCGTAATTTGGAAGGCA
Source organism: uncultured Methylobacter sp. (assembly GCA_964547705.1). Lineage (GTDB taxonomy): Bacteria > Pseudomonadota > Gammaproteobacteria > Methylococcales > Methylomonadaceae > Methylobacter_A. Next base: position 5,035 of record CAZJOY010000085.1, read on the forward strand.
GTTTCCAAGCGCAAGAAGATAGCCGTAAGTTTTTAGAAGCAAAAGGCGAAAGTTTGGCTCAACGTATTCTTAAAGGCTATTCCACATTGGCAGAGGAAGTACTCAAGCTTGCGGAAACGCGCGAGCAAATGGCTAAAAACGAGAAATCGGTATGGCTGAAATTGCATAATTTAAGTTCGGCCATTACTCGCCGAGAAACCCGAGCTCAGCGTTTAATCGAAGGTGAACTGCAAAAAGAAGCATGGCATTTTCCGCAATCATTGATGAATTGGCTGGAAACTACAGTCCTTTTTTTTCCTGATTTGAAAGCCGAAGGTCAACTTCTCGTCGCCCGTTGGCGAAATTGGCAAGAAAGACAAGGCCAATGTATCGAATACATGGCTGATAATGTCTTGTTGGGCGAAGTGTCGGCAGTTCGCCAAGTCTTGAGTGCTCGATTAACAGAACGAAATAGTCTGTTGTCCGACACCCGAACGTTGGTAAGCCAAGCTACCGTTTTGATAGAATCATTGCGCAATCAATTACATGGGGTCGAAAAAGAACTGGATGCTTGGGGCGAATGGTTGATTCGGCAAAGCAGCCAAACTAACGTCAGCTCCAATGAAGATCAAAAACAATTGGGGCTTCAAATAGAACAGATGCGCAAAGACTTGGGTGATTTGCGCCGAAAATTTGCGTTCGAGCGCAAACATGCAGCTCATTTGGAAAAGCTTAAAACAGAATTTCTTGATGAATGGATAAAAGAACAGCCTGAAACTTGTCCGACCTGCGGCCAAAATCATCCTGAAGGAATAGAACAAGTTATTGATAACATTAATAACTTATCAAATAACAAGTTATTAGAATTCGAACAAAAGGGCAAACAATTAAACGCGACCTTGGCGAAGATGGAGGCTCAAATCACCTCATTCGGAATTTGTCCTGTTAATCAGCAGCGTCAAGCGGAATTACAAACCTTGCTTCAACCATTCTTTTCGGATGAATCTCTACAGACGCTGTTAACCGACTCTTCCAAACGGGCAACACTGAAACAACGTATTCAAGTAGCGCAAAGATTGCCTGCCGTTTCGGAAGTGCTTGAAGATGTAGATGTAATTGCTGAGCAAGTAGCTGAACGATGCTTAACTTTAGATTCAGAAGCTGAGAGGCTATGGCCGTTACCCGAGCGTTGGGCAATAATCGTCAAGGCGCTCAGAGGAGAGTGCGGCAGTATTGTGGAGCAACATTTACCTGAGACTTTACAAAAATTGTGGTGGGAAATAACGCTTACACTAACGTCAGCACGCTGGAATCTAGCCGCCAAGCCTGTCTTCCAGATTAAAGGACAGCGAAATGCTCAGAAATTGATTATTGGCGTCGATCAACGCCCTGAAACTCCAGCGCGTTATTTATTTAATCAAGCCGAGAGGCATATCATGGGATTAGCTTGGTTTTTCACTCGCTATCTAACTCATGGTCGTTTCCATAGGGCATTTATTGTTCTCGATGATCCGGCGCAGGAAATGGATCAAACAACCTTTCGTTCATTTGCGCGTTTTATTCAAGCGTTGATGCGGCTTCAAAGCAAGAAAAACACACCTTTGGATATGCTGATGTTTCTTCATCAGGAAGATAGGGCTTTAGACATGGCACGCGCTACCTCAGGTAGATTTTTGATGTTACCTTGGCGCAATAGAGTCACAGGCGGTGATCAAAGTCATGATGACTTGCGAGAAATTAAATTGCTGTCGCCAGGCTTCCAACCACAAAATGCTATTAATTTATTAGTGGTTGGATCTGAAAACACTACAAACACAGTCTAAACGCATCAATAGAATCAGTGTCGTTGATTTATGGGCTGGGTTTTACCCAATAATCAATTTTTCGGCCACTATTGATTTATTTCGACACGGAGCCTGCATAATGAAACTTTAATTATCCGTTAACGAATCTCAGGAGGTGCGGCAAATGCTGGGGTTTTAAATCGGCATCCTAACGCTGTAAGGTGGTTTCACGCAGCAAACCGCCACACGCACAACACCGATGACAGACGTTCGCTGTAGTTGACGGATTGTCTAACGGTGAGTCCGCCACCATAACAGGGATTTGGCGTTCGAGAAAATATCATCGCAGTTCCGAGTGTAGGAATTGATCATGAAGAAAAAGAACGCGCTAACGCAACCATAGATATTTTGGGTTTGAACTGTTTGGATAGATTGAATCAGAAACGTACAGCTCTGTGGCAGCAATGTCGCGAAAGAGTCCTTGACTATTCATCAGCAGCAGATGAACCTCAATGTCTTAAAAGACTTCGACAAAGTTTAGCCGTAACCGAGTTAAAGAAAATGATTCACTATGATCAATAGTTTTCTTCTGTAGCTGAAGCATGTATTCGAAAGACAGCTTCCTAATCAATCCAATCCAATCTAAGATTTATGGGTAATTTAATGATCTCCGGCGAATTTCTGTTATACGAAACCCAAGACGGTAAAACCCGAGTCGAATGCCGGTTTGTAGAAGACACGCTGTGGCTGACTCAAGCGCTGATGGCAGAATTATTTCAGGTCAAAATACCGACTATTAACGAGCATCTAAAAACTGTTTATGCCGATGGAGAACTACAACCGGAGGCAACTATTAGGAAATTCCTAATAGTTCGCCAAGAAGGTGGTCGCCAAGTAAGTCGCAATATCGACCATTACAATCTCGATGCGATTCTGGCCGTAGGTTACAGGGTGCGATCGACTCGCGGTACCCAGTTCCGCCGCTGGGCGACTGAGCGATTACGCGAATATCTGGTGAAGGGCTTCACGCTGGACGATCAGCGCTTGAAAAATCCGCCCGTTGCAAGTGCGGGGGTACCGGATTATTTCGATGAATTACTGGAACGCATTCGCGATATTCGTGCCAGTGAACGGCGCATGTATTTAAGAGTGCGGGAGATTTTCGCTTTGGCGGCGGATTATTCACCCTCTCTGGCAGAAACGACGCAGTTTTTTAAAGTGATCCAGAACAAGCTGCATTTTGCAGTTACCGGAAAAACAGCCGCGGAGCTGATTCATGATCGAGCCGACAGCAGTAAAGCGAACATGGGTTTAACGACTTGTAAATCAGGGATGGTGCAAAAAGCCGATGTCACTATCGCCAAAAATTATTTGTCTGAAAACGAAATCAATGAGCTCAACAGGATTGTGGTGATGTGGTTGGATTTTGCCGAGGATCAGGCCAAGCGGCGCAAGGAAATCTTTTTGAAGGATTGGGAAGAAAAACTGAACAGTTTTTTGGCATTTAATGACCGAAAGGTCTTATCCAACGCAGGTAAGTTATCCAAAAAGCAAGCCGACGCTCATGCCGAAGCTGAATATGAAAAATTTGCTGCCCAGCACCGGGCACTGTTAGAGTCTGAAGGCGAAGCATACAATTTGAGTATATTGGAGGCTGCCGCTAAGGCTTTGCCGCAGCAACGTAAGAAGCAAAAGACCAAAGGTGAATTCTGATGCCGCGCTCAAAGCATCCATGCAGCAGAATTTACGGCAAATGCTGGGGTTTTAAATATGGATTGGCATTTAATAAATCAAAATCTTACAGTACATTAGGCCGGTAAAGTGGCTGTCGATAACCGGAAAATACCGGACGTCGATTTACACACGCAGCCCATGCTTTGCCTGATCTACTATAAATTTATGGAGTGTAAAAAATGAAAGCAGCAAAGTTAATCCTAATCGCCATAATGATGATGCCAACGCCGGTTTCAATGCGTTTATCGATGGGCATAAGCTGCTCGGCAAGTCTAGGGCTTATAAGAGCGGCGATATAGACGATGCCGACTTGTACGATGCAGGGGCGTATGTGTATTACATAATGGGCGTTATCGATTCTAATATCGGGTCGGGCCTATTTTGCTCACAAAATATAACATCCGACCAAGCCGCGAATGTTGTGACTAAATACTTAAACGAGCATCCGCAATCACTGGACTCTAGCGGCGAGGCCCTCGTTAAAGCGGCACTTGCCCAAGAATGGCCTTGTAAGCAGTAGCCTGATTCGGTTCCGACGAGCAACAAAAACCGACCACGCCATCCCAAGATTGATGTAGCCATTCATGCCCTGATCGGGACCAGTTCCAAAGGCACATCGTGACTATATGTCTGTTCTTGCCGGAATGAACTGCGCGCGTCACGTATCGCTGAAATAAGGTCCTTAAACGGTTCGGATAACACATTCGAGTCCGATTGCCGAAGCAGATAGCTGACAGCTTTGGACTGAATGTCATAACCATCGGGGTTTGCATATTGGCTATTCAGTAACGGTTGCCGGGAAGCCTCGTTGGGGCCCAGCCAGAATTTTGCAAAAGGGAATGTCAGTGCAATTTCCAATCCTTTGGGGTCCATGTCGCTAAAGACGATGATCGTCTTGCCCTCCCCGAAACGCTTGATAAAGTCGCAGCAGGCGCCGGCCGTGGCGCCGCTTTTGTTATCGCCGCGATAGACCCACAGGGCTTGCGGTCCGACGGCGGCAATCCGCCAGGCATGGCATAACGGCATGATGGCCAGGTTTTCGACAATAACGACGGTATCGTGCTCGACCGAGCGGATGCTGGAATTCAGGCACATCAGGCCAGCAGAGCTGATGCTTTCCGGATACAGCGGCATTTCCACGCCGTTGATGCGCAACACGCCGTCGGCACTGTTCAGCAAAAGATGGTCGTTGCCGGCCGACTTGGCCGCCAGTTTTTCATTGGCATGGTATTTCGCCATTTCCAGGCGGTCGTCCGGAAGTTGCTCGACTATGAAAGGATCCAAGCCCAGTTCATCGATGATTCGCTGACGCAGGCGGTGTTTGTGTTCGGTACTGAAAATCGCATTATTTTTGCTGACATAGCCGCAACCATAGCGCATCATTACCTGTTCGCTAAGCTGGCTGATTTTGCGCGTGCTGTCTTGATCCGGCTTGTCCCTGACCAATTTACTTATCCATTGATACATCTTGCGCCGGTCCATGTCAGGCCACCCGTTGCAACAGGATTTCCTCGATGATTTGGTTGCCGTCGAAGCCTTTCAGGTTTTCGCCCTGCATATTCAATGCAATCGCGCGGCGCATGCGTTGCGGCAGGCAGCAGTATTGCGCGAACACCATGTCCAGCCACAGTTCGGCTTTAACCTCCAGGCCTTGTTCGCCCCAGTAGTGCAGAGCCGAAACCTTGCGGCCTTGCTGTTCCAGCGCTTGCGCAAACAGGTTTTCGATGTGGCTTTCGTAAAGGTCGCGCTGGTATTCGATTTGACCCGGAAGCTGCGTGTCCAACGGCGATGCCGCGCTGTCTCTGGTCAGCGGTGCGACCGGTTTGGGCTGACGGCGCAGTTCCTGGACGATGGCGGCCAGCTCGGCCTGCAACATCTGATTGGCGGTGTTGATGCCGGGTTCAAGCTTTAGTCCGGCTCCTCGCCGCAACAAATCGGGAACGGCGGCCTCGGCGCTCCAGTCCAGCGGCGACCATTCCGGATGCTGCCTCAGGAACTGGGCCATCGCCCGGCAGCGGTTAGCGGTTTGCTCCTGTAGTCTTAATTTGAACAACAAGGCCTTCATGCGGCCGACGATACCGGTCAGGCGCTCGACGATGCTTTTGTATTGATCGATAAAACGGATGATCTTACGGCTCAGTTCCGGCGGTATCGCGGTCCAGCTTAACCAGTCGTAGCATTCGTCGATGCGGACGTGGTTCAGTTCCTGCACCAGTTGTTGGGCATAGGCCAGCGCCCGTTGATTCTGCCTGATTTTGCCGTTCAACGAACTGACGAAGCCGAACTGGCTGGTAATCGCGGCAAACATCACGCTGAGGCTGTTTTCCAAGGCTTCGACCGCTTCGTACAGCGTGTCGTCGATTTGTTCCAGATGGTATTGGGCCTCGTCTTGCTGGTTTTGCTCCAGCGCCCGGCGGTAATCTTCGATATCCTCCTCGACGCTGACTATCAGCTTGGCCATGTTCAGGTTTTGCTGATAGCGCTGGTTGCGCAGCAACATGCGGTCGATCAGGCGTTTGAGGTCGGAGGTTAAGCGGTATTCGTCACTGGCGTCGGCGGTGCGCAACAGGCCGGATTTTTTCAGGCTGTCGATCGCACCGCGGTTGTCGTCGCCGGCGAACACGCTGCCGTTGATATAGGTTTGCGCCAGCAACTGATCGGCGCCGGCCAGCTTGCGGATCAGGCCGGCAATTTGCTCATGGTCGAAACTCATAAGAACAGTTCCTGCTGTTCGCCGTCCGTATTGCCGATGGCGTGCTGATCCAAATCCAGGCTTTCGGCATCGTTCAAAAAGGCGATCAGGCCATGCAGGTAGTTGATTTTGCCGGTCGCGATATAAACTGAGGCCTGCGGATTGGGCCGGACCAGGTAACCCGTTTGTTCCAGTTTTTGCAGCACCCAGGCCAACTGCTCGTTCAGGCCGGGTTTGCTGGTTTTGAACAGCGTCAACTGCGTCAGCCGGTTTAATTGTTCCGATAAGGACGGTTCATGCTCAATGGCTTGCAACAACTGATGCAGGCGGATTTCGTCGCGAGCGCGGATCGGCATGTCCTGGCCCAGCGCGGTCATGACCATGTCCATCCATTCCACGACTGGCCGCAATTGCGAGCGCACCTCGGAAAACGCGTCCCGGATCGCGGCGCGGTTGCTGTCGTCGACCACGGTGTAAGCGGCGTAAAATAGTTCACCGTCCGAATTCAATAATTCCCGGTCCAACGGCTTCAGGAAGTCATTGATCTTGTCGGCATTGGCTGCGTGCGATAAATAGTCGAACGCATCCGGGAAGGCGGTCGGACAGATGAATTGACCGTTCAGTAACGCTTCCACGACTTGCTTAAACATCGGCGGTCTCCTTGGCTAAGGTGTTCAACAGTTGATCCAACTTGCTTTGCGGCAATTCCACCTCGTGCAGTTTTTGCTGATTGATCAGGTAGCGGCGCTTGAACAAGCCCAGTACGTGACGGTCGGCAGTCGGCGTCGCCGACAGGATCTGGATGTTTTGCTTGGCGAGCAGCTGCATCATCGCTTCGATGTTTTCCGGGGCCAGATCGCCCAGTTCGTCGATCGGCCAACAGACCACGGTCGGGCTTTGCTTGCGCAGCATCGACGTGACGCCGGTAAAGAACGTGATCAAGGCCAGATACGACAGGCCGGTGGAACTGACGTCCTTCAGCTCCCTGGCGTTGCGGGCATGTTTGAGCTGGCCGTTTTCGAAGATGCTGAATTCGATGTCGAACAGGGCCAAATGCTTGATCTTGACGCCGGTAGCCGGCAGCAGCGCGGTCAGCTCGCCCATGGCTTGCACTAGGCCGTCCGGAACGTCGTTTTGGCCGATCAAGTCGGCGTTGTCGCGGTATTGGCCGTAATGGTCGCCAAATTTCTTCAACGCCTGCCAGTATTCCAGATCGCTCATTTTGGAGCGTATGTTGACGGTGATTTCGCCTAAAGCGGCGAAATAGCGTTCCTCGCTGACGTACTTCGACAGCTCGCTGCCGGTATGCTTGATCGCGCTCTCGAAGTTATGCAAGTGCTGGTAGAAGTTGTTGACGCTGGAAGCGTGCAATTCGATCTGCTGAGCGGTGGCCTGTTTGACATGGCCGACCATTTGCAGCACGTTGAGCAAAGGTTGTTCGATGTTCAGCATTTCGGCTTGAAAAAACTCGCTGCCGTGGGTCGAAGCGTTCAGCGCTTCCGACCAGGCTTCGGCCAATTGGCTGCGCTGGTGCTTGTTGAAAAGCTGCACCAGGGCCTGCTTGCCGCTTTGAATGTCGCGTTCCTGGCGCTTGCGCGCTTTCAGGGTATCCTGCGTCAAGCGGTTCAGCGTGCCGGGCGCGTATTCGGGCTGGTCTTCCACGCAGACCGGCGGGCAGCCCCGCAATTGATCGACGCATTGCTCCAGTTGCGCCAACAGGCTGTTGTTTTTCTTCAGTTGCTCTTCCTGGACGCCGATTTGTTGATTCAACTGCGCCCGTTGCCGTTGATAATCCTGCTTCAGCCGGTCGATTTCGTCTTGCAACTGCTGGATTTGGCGCTGGCAGTCGTCGCGCTGCCGACATAGTTCAGGATGTTGTTGCCAGCGATTTTGCAGCCAGTCTTGGTAATCTTCGGCTTTGCGTTGAAAGCCCCGCGCTTCACGTTCCAGGCGTTCGGCTTCCTTGAGTTTTGCACTCAGTGTAACGACAGTATCGTCGCTGCCGCTGGCTTTTAAATCGCTTTTCAGTTGTTGCTCTATGCGCCGTTGTTCCTGCTTGAATTGCCCGGTATCGGTTTCGATATGCTCGGCTATCGTCTCCAGCAGGTTTTTGCAGTCGGATTCGATAATGCCTTTGCGGGCCAGATGCTCGTCTTGTAAGGCTTTTAACGCCTGCTGGTGTTCGGTTTCGATGCCGACCAAGGCTTGGTCGCAGGCTTTGATCTCGGCGGATAATCGGTTGATTTCCTGTTCCAGTTGCTGCCTGGCTTTTTCGGTTTCGGCAGTGATCTGGTCGGCCAGCGCGCCAGCCTCGCTGCGTAGCGTATCCTCCTGACTCTCGGCCTGTTTCACGCGTTGTTGAGCGGCATCAAATGCCGACTTGGCTTGCTCGCGCAGTTTATTGGCGGCCTGCAAGCCGGCTTCCAGCCCTTCGCATTCTTTGCTGAGCTTGCTTACCTGTTCGAACAGGGCTTTTTCCTGTTGTTCCAGCTGGGCCTTGTCGGCAGTCAGGTAACTGCGGTCGGCCAAAACCTCCAGTTTGAGGTTAAGACCGTAAAAGTCTTTGCCCGGATGATCGCTCCATTGCGGATCGAGACCGCTATGGTCCAACAGCTCCGGCGCGATGACCCGGCCTATATTCTGCTGCCAGCCGTCGGCTTCTTGTTCCAGGAAATATTGCAGCGAACCGGGTTCCGGCCGCAGGCGTTTCTGGCAGTCGGCATGACGCTCCCGGCTGCGTTTCAGTTCGATTTTTTTGTCCTTGAGCTCTTGTTCGGTTTGCTGGAAATGGCTCAAGGTCTGCTGGTAATCGTTTTGCGCTTTGGCCTGGACTTGATAAGCCTGTTTGGAGGCTTTGCCGGCGGCTTCCAAAGCGTCCCGGTTTTTCTGCTGCTGTTCGGCCAACGCAGTCGGAATCGGCGGATTTTTCTGTTGGGTTTGTTTGATTTGGAACTCGGTCGTAAACTGCCCGCGTTGCTCTTTTACCGGATGCAGGCGTGCTTCTTTATCCTGGGACAAACGGTCCTTGCGCTGCTGGAATTCGGCATCCGCTTCCCGTAAGTGTTGGCTTTGCCGCAGTTGCGCGTCGGAGCGCTGCTGTTGGTAGAGTTGGATTTGCTTTTCGTGCCGGTGCTGCAATTCGCTTGCTTGTTTTTCGTAAAAGCGTTTGATTTCCTGGGTTTTGTGCTCCAGCGCTTCCAACTCGGCCTGGATGTCCTGCCGTTCTTTAGCGTATTGTTCCGCTTTGGCGGCTTTAATTGCAAAGCTTTCGGCGCCTTGTTCTTCAAAGTCCAGTTTTTTCGTTTCCAGCATTCCGATCTGGTGGCTTAAGTCTTTCAGGCGGCTGTTGGCTTCGATCAGCGCATCGTCTTTAGGCTCCAGTTGTTGCTTGTGAGCTTGTTGCAGTTGGTCGCGCTGCCGGCTTGACTGTTTGAGGCTGTTGTCCAGTGCTTCCGCTTCCTGTTGGCAATGTTTGTATTGGCCTTGCGCCAGAAAATGCAGGTGGGACAAAGACTTCAGGGTCTGCTTCAGTTCCGCTATGGTTTGCAGCAAGCGGTCGAAATCGGCGCGCTTGGCCTCGATTTCCCGCGCCGCGTTCAAATCGGCCAGCCAGGCATCGATGTGCTGCTTGTTGAGCTGGAAAGGTTGTTGCTCGTCTTCGTTCTGGAAGAAAGCCTGGCTGAGCTTGCCGCGCGAGATGTCGATCAGCATTTGTTTGATGACGTCGAAGTCGCCGATTTTCTCGATCACCGAGCCGATAACTTTCTCGATGTGACTGATCGGCGAGTTGGCCATTGCGTAGCGGCTTTGCATCAGGCGCAGGTCTTTCTTGCCGCCCGAGAGCTGATGGCATTGGATAATGCTGCAATAATCGTCGACCGCGACGAACTTGGAGACTTCCGCCGTCGGCCGGTACAGGCGCTCGACGCTATGGGCATCGCGCGGGTAGCCGTTTTCGTTGATGTAATAGTCCTGCCGATATGGCGCGTCGATAAATTTGTATTTGGCGGCGCGGCCGTCGCTTTGCACCATGACATGGCAAACCTGGTCATTGATACGCTGGTATTCGTAGACCAGGTAACTGCTGGCGCGCGGCAGGTAATAATCCAGAAAACCTTTCTTGCTGCCGCTGCCGCCGACGATGTTGCTGGGGCGCTCGCCCCAGAATAATTGCATCAAGCGTAAAAAAGTGGTCTTGCCGGCGCCATTGGTGCCGCTCAAATTGGTGTGGCCTTCCAGTTTAAGCAAAACCGTTTTGCCTGGCCAAAAGCTATCAATCAGGATAATTTTTTTTAGTTGATATTGATTAGGCATTAATTTCCTTAAATGTGTAAGTACCTGAATATAAGTTTCCAGTTTTTCTTCAAAGCCGGAGTGCAGGCTCCGCCTGCTTTGCAAGCAGAGCTTGCACTCC
>CAZJOY010000086.1:0-15396 GCA_964547705.1 uncultured Methylobacter sp.
TTGAAATTCAGCAGCGGCGTCAATGCGCTAGGCGAACCGCTTATTTCCAAACCGGATGAATGCCGTAATCGTGGGGAAACAACGTAATGTATTGCACGACCCGTGGATAATGCGCCAAGTTACGGCCGCTGCCATGCGGCAAGGCGTGGTTCCAGAGCACGAAATCGCAGGCGGAACCGGTGACCGGCACCGGCCCCAGACTCTCCAAGTCCTGTTCGCGCGGGTTTTGCTCCGGTGCGAGCTCTCCGAGCCATTGATCGATGCGATGATGAAAGCCCGGCACGCAGCGGAAAGCGCCCTGTTCGGCGCTGGTATCGCTTAAGTACAGCAAGCCCTGGATGCCGAAAGGGATAGGCAAGGCAATGCTGACGTCCCAGTGCAGGCGGCTCGGGCCGGATATATCGATACCGCCTTGTTCGGGCCGGTTCAGGCTGGAGCGGTCTACGGTAGCCCATAAGTCGCCGGTTCCCCAGAGTTGCTCAAATGCTTTGCGGATACGCGGTGCGGCGCGGTTTTTATTCAGCGCGGGATGTTGAAACAGCGATACCCAAAAGGTATGCGTTCCGTCATACCAAGTCTCGGGGTTTTGCGGGTCCATGCCGAGAAAGTCCCATAGCGCCGATTCGGCTGCCCGGCAATCTTCTACAGGAACCGCATTGCGCAGCACCACGTAGCCGTTTTCCAGCCAAAATTCCAGGTCTTCTGACGACAACACCGGTTCCTGAATATCGTTATCCTCAATAGGATAATGATGAGGCGATTGCTCCAGATAAGCGCTAACCATTTTATTGAGGCGATCCACTAAGGTACGGTCAGGAACGCCGCCGAGCTTTTGCACAATCCATTGTTCGAATTCGGCATAGGTCGGGCGATGTCTAAATAGGTATTCCGGCGGTTCTACGATACCCAAGCCCAAGCCTTGCATCAGCGTGAAATCGAGCCTGTATTCGTTTTGTACACTGTCCCGGTCAAGCTTGCCTTCGACTTCCAGTAGCCGTTTGCGCCAATAGCGCCGCAAGTGCATTACGCCCAAGTCGCCGGTTTCCAGCGAAGAAATACTCAGTTCAGGTTTTGCAATCATAGATTCTCTGCTTTATTGTTGCCGAAAGGGATTCGGAGTCACGAAACCCATATTACGCAAGCGCCATACGGGCGACTAAAAGTCCGTTATAAGCCTTGGTTAAATAACAACGCATGTTCTTCCCGGCTCGGTAAACCCAGACGCGCGCCCATTTTCATGCAGCACAACGTGCCTGCGGCCCCTGCATAACGAAGTAGCGATTGCCAATCCATGCCGAGCGCCAGTGCAGCGGCAAAAGCGCCGTGAAACGCGTCGCCAGCCCCGGTCGTATCGATAGCCGTAACAGGGTAGGCCGGTAACGAGCCGTGTTCATTGCCGCGCTGCCAAATCAGCCCTTTTTCTCCGAGCGTGATGACCACGACAGGCGCAAGTTCGGCCAGTTGGCTTAAGGCTTTATGCTCATTACCTGCATACTGGTTGGCGAATTTTTCCGAGCAAACCAGGTAGTCGACTTTATTCATCAATGCCAATGTACCTTCGTGCACTGAACCGGCATCCAATACCGTCGGGATGTTGGCTTGCCGGGCTTTTTCAACAAGCGGTAACGAGATAAAAGGTTCATGCCCATCGAATAAAATGACCTTTGCCTGAACATCGGTAAATTCCAGCGCGTCGGCTGATAAGGCTTTGGTATCGCCCTTATAATTGATTAGGCAGCGCTTGCCGTCGGGGCTGACCAATATGGTTGATAAGGGGGTAGGGGAAGCGCCGCGAATGACCAGGTCGGTGTTGATGCCGGCATCGTTGAGTTCTTGTAAATGCCGGTCACCGTAGAGGTCGCGTCCTAAATAACCGGCAAAGGCCGACGTTAAGCCCAGCTTGCTGACGCAAACCGTGGCATTGGCGGCCGGTCCGCCGCCACAGCTGAGCAGGTCATCGGCAACAATTTTTTCATCGGGGCCTGGATGATGGTCCACCGAAAAAATTAAATCGTAAGACGCATGTCCTACGCACAACACATCGATATTAACTGTCATGATTAACAACCTGTTTAATAGCTTTTCGATTTCCCGGTCGGCGAAGTTATGGCTTGGACTCGCTCTCTGCCTCAAATATTCAGTTAATCTCTGAATTTGCTCGCGGCCATTAAAATCCATTCGATAAGACAAATCAAAATTTAAAACTAAGCTTTATTAGCGATGACTGTCCTGAGCCTTGCCGAAGGGGGGCGGGTAACTTTCGAACCAAGCCGGACGTGGCATGTTGTTTCGTTCGAAACGTCCCGCCTGTTCAGGACGTTGCCAGTTAGACCTTCCAGGTTTTAAAAACCTGGAAGGTCTGCCTATCGGCATGATTCTCGCCTAACGCCAGGCCATAGACATTAATAGGCTTAACACTTAATGGCAGTGGTGCTGCGCGTGGGAACGAGGGGGGAATGTGGAATCATATAGTTCCCAATGCTGTTTGCAGGTCAGTTCCAGACACTGCCGCAACTCTTGTTCCAACGCCCGGTCAGCCCCCAAAAACGGACTATTCTCCCTCACCTGCACGACAGCTTTTTTCAAAGCCGGGCTTAATTTATCCACGTTACCCCGCAATTCAATACCCTGAACCACGGCAAGCAATACCGCGACCGCGACCTGTTCGGTCAATTCCAGAATACGAATGCAATCCCTGGCCGCTATCGTGCCCATACTGACCTTGTCCTGGTTGTGGCATTCGGTAGAGCGTGAAAACACGCTGGCGGGCATCGTCAGTTTTAGCGCTTCGGCTGTCCAGGCGGATACGGCGATTTGCAGGGCTTTAAAACCGTGGCTCAACAAGGCTTGCTCGCCAGTCGCGCCGGACAAGTTCGCAGGCAAGCCATTATTGAATTTAGGATCCATCAGCTGCGCCATTTGCCTATCCATTAAATCGGCCAAATTGGCTACAGCCGTCTTAAGCGAGTCCATCGCAAAAGCAATATGGCCGCCGTAAAAGTGGCCGCCATGCAAGACGTGTTCGCCTTCGGCATCGATGATCGGGTTGTCGTTGGCGCTGTTCAGTTCGTTCTCGATGAATTGCCTGAGCCACGGCAATGAATCTTCCAGCACGCCGATGATATGCGGCGCGCAGCGCAACGAATAACGATCCTGCAAGCGGGTATCGTGGCGCGGCGCACTGCGGCGCAACTGTAAATCCGAACGTATCCGCTCGGCGACGCGGTTTTGGCCGGGATGCGGCTTGACCGAAAACAAGCGTTCGTCAAAATGGTAGGCGTTGCCGTCCAAAGCCACCAAAGCCAAGCTGGTGATGCGCGTCGCCAGCCGGGATAAATACTCGGCGCGCTGGTAAGCCAGACAGGCTATGCCGGTCATCGCGGCTGTGCCGTTCATGATCGCCAAACCCTCTTTGGGTTTTAGCGTCAGGGGCTCGATCTTCAATTTGGCGAAAACCTCTTCCGTCGCCAAACGCTCGCCTTGATAAAACACGTCCCGTTCACCGGCCAAGACGGCGGCGACATAAGATAGCGGCGTTAAATCGCCACTGGCGCCGACCGAACCTTCCTGCGGAATCAACGGCAGAATGTCCTGCTTTAATAATTCAGCCAATTGCTGCAATAGTTTATAGCGTACGCCGGAGTAGCCGCGCGCCAGGCTGGTCAGGCGTGCGGCCAGTATCGCGCGCGTTTGCCGGGCGTCAAAATGATTGCCCATGCCGCAACCGTGGAAGGTATACAGTTGCTTGGGCAGTTGCTCGACCAGATTCAACGGGACCGAAACGGTGCAGGATTCGCCATAACCGGTCGTTACGCCGTAAACAAAACCCTCTTCTTTCAACAAAGTGTCGATAAAGCGCGCACCTTTGTTGATGCGCTCAATAAATTTCGGCTGCTTGCTTAACTGAACCTGGGCTTGTTGATTGGCTATTCGGCAAATCGCTTCAATCGTTAGCGGTTGACCATCGAAAACCACGCTATTTTTACTGTTCATTCACTTGCCAAAAATCAAAAAAGTTAAACCACTGTAACGGTTCCATTAAACAATAATGCTCCAGCCGCCCGGCATAACGCTGAACGGTTTGCTGTAGGGCCTGGTCGCGGTTTTTTCTCGGAAACGTCAACAGATCGCCAAAATGCTCAAAATAAATCACCTGCTTGCCGTTTTGCTTCAAGCAAAACAGCGCGTAAACCGGACATTTGAGCAGCGCGGCCAGGATAAACGGGCCCTGCGGAAACAGCGCATCGTCACCCAGAAACTTGGCCCGGCTGACGCGCGGATTCGGGCTGACCGGCGTCCGATCCGCGGTAATAATGACCAACTCTCCGCTGTCGATTTTATCGCTCAGCAACATTGAAGTAGCCGCGCTGATTTCGGTGACCTGGATCAGGTTTAAGCCGCTGTTCCGGTTGGTTTGCTTGAGCAGGCGATTGAATTTTTCGGCATGTTTGGTATGGACCAGCACGTTGATGCGGACCGTTTCATCAATATCCGCAATCACCCGGCAGACTTCAAGATTGCCTAAATGCGAGCCCAGCAAGATCGCGCCTTTGCCGGTCCTGATCTGGGCCAGCAAGTTGTCGCGTCCCTGGTAATTGACGTCCGACAGCGACAACGCGCCGGACCAAGCGGCCAGTTTATCGATAATCGCATTCGCAAAACTGATGAAGTGCCGATAGCTGTCCCGGAGATTTCCGCTTAAACCCGATGCCGGCGAAAGCGCTGCAACGCGCTTTAAATAGGCAAGACTGGCCTTCCTGCCCGGTTTGTTCGCCAGCCAGTAATAACTGACGACCGGATACAAAAACCACTGCAACACGGTACGCCCGAACAGCAGGTAAACGCGCAGCAAAAAGCGCATGCCCCAAACCATGCTCCATTCGCCCATATTCGACCAATGCGAAGATTTGTTCATCATAGAAAGTTTATAGCGTCCACGAAAACCACAAAAAGCACGAAAATTTTAACGGTGTTAGTTTTCGTGTTTTTCGTGCCTTTCGTGGACTAATTGCTATTTTTAGGTTCATCACAGTTGCCTGCCCAGCAATTGCGGAATACGCAACAACATGCCGAAAAACAGTTTGGCATGGGCCTTTGAAATCCTGAGGTTATCTTTCCATAGCTTGAAATGCGATACGCCGTCGTAAGGGTAATTGACCTGAGTCGGAATGTTGATCACATCCACGCCCTGCCAATACAGGCGTACCAGAATGTCGATGTCGAAATCCATGCCGCGGGCTATCTGCGTGTTTTTGGCTAATTCCGCGACCGCGTTTAACGGATACAAGCGAAAACCGCACATGCTATCCGCAACCGCAAACGACAAGGTGTTGATCCATACCCACATATTGGCGATACGACGGCCGTAAACCCGGCTCTTCGGCGCAGTACTGTCAAACAGCGGCCGGCCTAAAATCAAGGCTTCGGGATGTTGTTTGCCCGCCTTAATAAACGCCGGAATGTCGTTCACATCATGCTGCCCGTCGGCATCGATCTGGATCGCATGACTGAATCCCAATGCTTGCGCCGCGTTAAAACCGTCCAGCACCGCCACGCCTTTACCGCCGTTTTCAGAGCGATTGATTAGGGTCAGCCAATCCGGTTCCCGCTCTGTGCAGTCTGACAGAACTTGGGAGCAAAGCGCCGAACTGCCGTCGTTGACCAGGAAAGTCGGAATAGCGAGGCTTTTCAACTTGGCAAGCACTTGGGGAATCGCGGCCTCATGATTGTAAACCGGAATGACGATGCAAGGTTTCATTTGTTGCCACCGTAAACGATGCGCCCGGAACTGTGCGACTCGCGTTCCGAGCTAAAATTAAAATACAGTTTTCCCGGCTCGGCTTTCCAGTCGAGCACCAGCGTTAATTCATCGCCTGGCCTGATGACTTGGGTAAATTTAACCACTTCCAAATGCGAGAATGGCTTATCGATCGTAAAAAACAGCTTGCCGAAATGCTCGACCCAAGCCAGTTGCACGACGCCCGGTAAAATCGGGTAGCTTGCAAAATGATCGGGAAAATACAGCAAGTCTTCCGGCACTTTAAGATCAAGCCGGATACTGTCTCTAGTCATTTCAAGACTCAAAGCCTGTGGAAGCTTTTTGCTGTCGATATCGAGCAAGGTTTTCAACAACAGCTGTTGAATTTTTCCTTGGTTCGTTAACGGTATCGCGTTTACAAACAGCCATTTTCTGGGCAACACCACAGATTCGAACCACGATGCCAACGTCTTGCGTAACTGCTGGATGAGCTTGCGTCTGCCTTGGCTTTGCAGCTGCTCCATCCCTTGTGGGCTGAGCACGATGGTTACCGCGACGACGTCCCTGTTTCTATTGATGACCAGCGCATGCGCATCGTCTATGCAAGATTCATTGATCAGGCGTTGTTCCAGTTCAACCAGGGACAGGCGTTTTTCTTCGATTTTAACGATCCGGTCCGAACGCCCGTTCAGCATGAAGCGGCCATCGTCCAGCAATGTGATTTGATCGTCCAGTTGGAAATCTCCAGATTGTAGGTAAGGAGAGTGCAGCTGGCACTTATCACCAACAAAGCTTAAACTGATGTCTTCAAATAATGTCCATGCCCGGTCTTGCCTGCGCCAAGCAATGCCTCCGGTCTCGGAGCTGCCGTAAACTTCAATCACTTTCTGCCCGCTGTCGGTGGCTATCTGTTGGACAGCGTTCTCAGGCAATGCGCCGCCGGAACTGAAAATCGCCTTTAAACCGCGAATACCGTGCCAAGGCGATTGTCGATCCAGGCGCTTTAAATGCGCAGGGCTGGCAATCCAGTAAGCCGGTCCGTGTTGAACCGCATGCACCAGCGTTTCGGGATTGATATAAGCCTGACTATGAAAACACCGACCTGACGACAACGGCCATAGCACGCGAAACAGCAAACCATAGATATGCTGGTGGCTGACTGTTGCCAGCGCCTCCGCATTGCCCAGTTGTTCGCCCCAGTGTTTTTCCAGTGTGTCGATTTCAAGCTGGAACTGGTCCAGGCATTTCACTATCGGCTTGGCTTGTCCTGTGGAACCGGAGGTAAAAATAACCAGTTGCGGGCACAAAGGGTTTAACGGCGATAAAGGCCAGCTGGCGTCAGCCGATGCGTCTAAACAATAATCGAAGTTCTCGCCGTCTTGCCAATCGCCCAGTAACCGGCAGTCCGGCGACAATTGCCCAGCGGTGCCGGGGCGGTTATTGCCGGGTATCCAGATTTGTTTACCGGCATGTAGCAACGCAAACAGCAACACCGCAAACGGATAGGCATCTTCGGTGTACAACGCATAGTGAGAATACGGCTGCGCTTGCAATTTGCCGGCCCAATATTTAACCGCGTTTATAAATTGCCCGGACGAATAAACCTGCCCGGCATGATAGGCAATGGGCGTATCGGCCGGTCTTTGGACGGTCAAACAGTGGGATAACGGCAACAACTTATCTGACATGCTTTTGGGTTCTGATCCTGACCAGGTATTCGGCGGCGAACAAAACGCCCATCAGTACGTAGGCGATCAAGCCGTTGTATAAACTCCAGACTTCCAGGCTGCACCAAAAGGCGGTTACCGAGGCCAGAGTGCCGTTGATAATAAAAAAACCGCACCAGACTTGCGTCACGCGGCGGGTATAAATCACGCCTTCCGGCGGTAAATCGGGATGTTGTAAACGCGCCAGACGCTCAATCAGACTGGGCGGAGAAAACAGGCTCCAGCCAAAAATCAGCAGCATTAGGACGTTGACCAAGATCGGGTAAAACAGCAGCGCATCGAGTTGATTGATCCATATCGCGAACAGGCAATAACCAATGCCGCCGATCAATAACGGCGTGCTCCAGTGTTTAAGCGAATAACTGGCCGCCAGCCTGACCAGCAGCAATACGATCAACAGAGCGGCGATTTTCCAGGGCTCGAAGTGCTCCCTGCCGAAAAAAACCGCCAGCGGATATAGCAGGGTCGATATACCCATCACGCCGTTTATAAATAAACGCACATTTCACTCGTTCCCACGCGCTGCGTGGGAATGCAGTCAAGGCGCGCTGCGCCGCGAATCACAACCAATCCTTAAAAACAGGAATCAACCCAACACTCCCCGCATAATCCCTGGCGCTCGAATACCGCCAGTGTTCAGCTTCATCGACATACCCTCGTTTAACCGGATTTTGATGGATATAATCCAGTTTCTGCCGAAGCACCTGTTCGTTTTCAATCAGCTGGGGATGTGATCCCTCTTCCCAACATTGATAATCCCTATCCTCGCGCTTGTATTCCTTACGGAAGAACGCCAACTGCGGCAATAACCGCTCGGCATGACATTCCTTCAGATGATCTATCAGTTTACGGGCCGTGTAGAATTTGAAGCGCGGTAATTCCATAGACAGAGCCTCTGCTTGAACAATCATATGAAGGTGATTTTCCAAAATGACGTAACCGTATATTTTCCAGTCCAGTTGCTCTTGCCGGTAACGTAGCGCATCCAGAATAATACTTGCCGTTTCTTGCCGGGTGAATAACGGTATCCAATTCAGCACGGTGCAGGTTAAAAAATGCGGCGCTTTTTCATCGCAGATTCTGTAGCGGCTACGGCCCATTGCGTTTAATCCTCGAGGCGCAGCGCGCCTTACACTGCATTCCCACGCGGCGCGTGGGAACGAGAAGGAGAGAACATAAACCCAATAGCCGACATATCAATCATTAACCATCTTATAAACCGCCTCGACCACATCGCCAATCGTACGAGCCGTTTTAAAATCCTCGGCCTTAATCGCTTTGCCGGTCATTTCTTTCAGCCTGACGATCATGTCCACCGCATCGATGCTGTCGAAGTCCAGATCTTCGTATAGTCTTGCTTCCAGCGTGATAGCCTGTTCGTCCATTTCAAACATTTCGACCATAATTTCCCTGATGGCCGTTAAAATTTCTTCGCGCTCCTTTATCATAATCGCCTCAACCGCGCGCCGCTTGAATGTAATCGGCCAGCGTTGAAACCGAGGCAAAAATCTTCACCACGTCTTCTTTTTCGGCATCGATCTTTACGTTGTATTTTTTACGGATAGCCAAACCCAATTCCAGGGCATCGATTGAATCCAGCCCCAAGCCGTCGTTAAACAACGGTGCATGACTGTCTATATCCGCGACGCTGATGTCTTCCAGGTCCAGCGTATCGATAATAAGTTGTTTTAATTCATTTTCCATCGTGCTTATAAAGCTCTCTTTGTTGGGTAAAATAATCTTGCTGATAATGTGTAAAGCGGCGGACTGCGACCGATTTTGGACTGATACCGGCAAACCGGTCCAATGGTGTATCGTCGCCGACATGCATCGTCAGGTGAAAGCGGCGCACGGGGATTTGATACCAGCGCTCGGCTTTGGTTAACGTGCTCGGAGTGCAGGTCAGCGTCACCGGCGTCACGATCGCATTGGCTTGCAACGCAATCGCCGCCGCGCCGCGTTGAAAATGATACGGCTTACCCGGTATCGACCGGGTCCCCTCCGGAAAAATAATCATCGATCCGCCGGAACGCAACCAGTCAACGCAATCGGCTATCATCTGCTCGGGATCGCCGTTGCTTATGTATCCTGCATTCAGTATCGGCCCGCGCATGAACGGATTATGGAACAATCCGGCTTTGACGATGCAACTGGCCTGTTTGATACGGCTGATCAAGAACACAATATCGACCAATGTCGGATGATTCGCGATGATCAACTGGCCGGGCCGGTTAAGTTTTTCCAGGCCGTCGATGTCGTAAGTCATCACGCCAAGCCTGTGCATCAAGCCGATGAAGAAATAAAAACTGTAACTGACCGTTTTTTGCCCACGGCTGATTTTTTGCCGGGAATTGCCGGGCAACAGCGACAACACCGGAAACACCACTATCCACAGCAATAAACCGCCGACGCCGAAACTAAAAAAACTGATGGCCGTTGCCAAAAGACGCCAGCCATAGCTTAATTTTGCCGTTACTTTTTGAACCATTCCCAGCTGTGTCTGTGATTGCCCAGCACCAACGATTGCTGATCGGTGGCAAGAAAGTTGATAAAAGAGAATATCTGCAACGCATGCTCGCCATCGTCGCGATGAGCGGATAATCTGTTAAGTTGCAACGGCAAGCCACTCCCGGTTAAAGAAATTCTTAAAGCCAACGCGCAAACGGCAGGTGCATTCAACGCAAACGGCAACGACGGATAAAAGTCCGATAACGGTTCATCATAAAAAACGATCAACACCTGCTCGGCCTGACGCTCCTGCAAAATCCCCAACGCCTCAATAAATGCCGGAGCAATACCGTCCTGGCCCGGTGCAATCACGGTAATTTCCTGATGATAGTCATAAGCCATCGAAAATAATCCGGATATCGCGTTATGCACGGACAGGCTAAAAGCCGTCGGCGATACTTCCTCGCCTTTTTGCATGCTCTTGAGCATCTCTAATGACTTGTTCACTTCGCCATGCGCAGAGCTGAACACAATCGGCAATGCATCATCATTATTATTAATACAACCGTCAGCGGCATTAAAGACCGCACGGGCCAACGGGCTTAACCTGCGTTGCAATGTCTTCGGCACTGCGGCCGGTATAGCCGCTTTTTGCTGTTGGGCAAAAACCTGGAGGTTTAGCCAGTCTTCGCGGCTGCTTATTCCGGGCGCCCAGGCATTCCAGTTTCGGACTACAAATTCGGCTTTCATTATATCAATCCGGTTACGGCTTTACACTTGACCGACACTAAAAAACGCGAAACCTTTGCATTCATATCAAACTTGAAAATATCGGTTAACAGCGGTCAAAGCGGCGCCATAACCCCGAGAACCACGGCATTGCTTTTGAACATCGCCGATACCGGCATGCCCGGCGCAATCGCCAGATTTTGAGCGCTTTGCTGCGTAATCATCGCAACCAGCGTTTCGCCGCCGGGCAGCAAAATAATCACCTCGGCATTCACCTCGTCCTGTTGGACGCGAATAACTTTACCGGACAAACAGTTGCGAGCCGTAAAGCGATTGGAGCCGGAATCCGCCGTCAATGTAATATCGGCACTATTGATCAACAACACCGCATCGCTGCCGACCTGCAAGCCAAGCTCGTTAAGCGACGACAGCGTAATGCCGGTAATAACCCGGTCGCCGCCTTTCAACGTCACGACCACCTCGGCATTCACCGCACCGGCATGAATAGCAGCAACGCTACCGAATATCTGGTTCCGGGCGCTGGTTTTAACGACCAGGCGTTGCAACAGCAGAACCGTATCGGTGTCCTCGGCGAGGCTGCGGTTAAGTTGATCGAGAAACTGCCGATGCTGCTGCTCCAGATCGGTAAACAGCGCCAGTAAAGAGCGCCCGGCCTCGGTCAAGCAAGTGCCGCCGCCCTTGCTGCCGCCGGTAGCGGTACTGACCAATGTCTTAGGCGAACCGTTGTTGGCCCTTTCGATGATTTGCCAGGCGCCTTTGTAACTCAAGCCCACTTGCTTGGCTGCCTGGTTGATCGACCCGCTTTGATCTATCGCCCTGAGCAAGCCGATCATGCGGCTGTCCATCATATCGGCCAGTCGCAATTCGCCTTTGATCCAGCTTGGCACAGTGTTGTTATCAATAAGGGATTCGGACATAAATCAACGGGGCTTAATGACCTGCTTTGAAGGAAATTGAATCTTGGAGAGCAAACATTATTTTTTATATGGAAACAGTGTGTTCTAAATTTCGTTATTTACTTTTGTACATAACGAATTAAACTAAACCTGTCCTTTCTATAAGTTCTGCACACCGCAACAAAGCGATGTCGAAGTAAATTTATGTTTTTAATTATAGGCCATTGATGATGCGAAGAATACCTCTTACCGGCATTGCTGTTAACCATATGCCTGATTTGATTGTCGCGGGAAGCTTCTATGCGGCCAACCTTGATAATATTCAGGCACCGCTGTCATGCTTAAATTCGATAAATTAATACCTAAAATCAATATATTGGAAACCATTAAAATGAAGCCTAATTTCATCAATACAGCGTCCTTAGCCGGCAGCCTCAGCCTGTTAATGGCATTGCCCGGCTTGGCAAGCGCCGAAGGCTACTACGTCGCCACAAAAGGCTATCGTGTCGAACCGGAGCCCGATCCTCCCGCTTATGTACGGAACCTGAGCAAGACCCAGTTCGACCGGTTTCGCGATGTGGAATGGCTGGATGTCGGATTGGATTTTCGTACCCGTTACGAATACCGCGAAAACGATTACCGTCCCTATACCGATACATCTTCCGGTACAGCGGTATCAAAATATCGGGCTGATCCCGACAATTTGTGGCTGCTGAGAACCCGCGCCTATGTCGGCGTCAAAGACATTCTGGACCCGCTCCGTTTTGCGGTCGAACTCCAGGATTCGCGCAGTTATAACGGGCTTTACGGCAAGACGGACTCCGACGTCAACGAATTCGAGCTGATTCAAGGTTATGCTGAGCTGTATTTCAAGAATGCGCTGGGCTACAACCGCCCGATCAGCATGCGCGCCGGCCGGATGTCGCTGGAATTGCTCGACCGGCGATTGTTGGGCAACAACCAGTTCCGCAACACCACCAATAATTTTGAAGGTTTCCGGGTGCATTTCGGCAAAAATACCAATATCTGGGATCTGGATACCTTTGCCCTGCAACCGGTAGAGCGCTTGAAATATAAATTCGACCAGCCTGATGAGGATACCTGGTTTTATGGCGGCGTGCTCAGTTTGAGGCAGTGGTCGGATTATATCACCATCCAACCGTACTTCCTGGGCCGCAAAGCCAACGGCGATCCTTATAACAGGGTGGCCGCCAACCGCAAGAATGATATGGACATTTATGCGCCGGGCTTGCGGCTTTACGGTGTGGTCGGTGAAAGCGGCTTCGATTTCGATGCCGACATCAACAAGCAATTCGGCCGCTTCGGCTACACCCGAACCGGTGTCGCCACGCAACTTAATCTTCAGCATGACGCCCTGGCTTACTCGCTGGAGGCCGGCTATACCTTTAAACATGACTGGAAGCCCAGGGCCAGTTTGTATTACGGCTTCGGCACCGGCGACAAAGACCCGAACAGGAATGCGTCCAGCGGCTCGAACGAACGCTTCGATGCGTTTTACGGCTTCAACCAGCCGTGGTCGCGCAACGATTATTTCTCATGGGACAATATCCACGCGCCGAAAGCCAGAGTGGAGTTTACCCCGTATAAGGATGTCCGGGTCGATACCGGTTATAACGCCTACTGGCTGGAAAGCGAAACCGCGGCCTGGAGCCGGGCTAACCTGCAAGACCCGACCGGCAACAGCGGCAGCTTTCTCGGCCATGAATTCGATATTCGCTTACGGCACAAGCTCAATGCGTATGCCGACTGGAGCTTAAGTTACGCCCGCTTCACGCCGGGCGATTTTACCAAGTCCCAGGCAAGAGCAAACGGCGGCTCTTACACGACCGAGCCGACTAACTTCTTCTACTTTGAAGTGTCGCTGAATGCGTTCGGTGACGGCAAACCGAAAGCCAAGTAATTGTTTATAAACTTATAATTTAATTATCGGAGAATCTTATGTCAGCTCACCGTTCTTTTCGCTTCTTATTGACCGCATGGCTGTTTTTAAGCGCTTTTACTGCTCAAGCCGATACGGTGCTGGTTGCGGTAGCGTCCAACTTTACCAAACCGATGACCGAAATCGCCGCCGCTTTTGAAAAAGCGACCGGCCACAGCGCCGACTTGTCGTTCGGCTCGTCAGGCAAGTTCGTTTCGCAACTGGAAAACGGCGGCCCGTTTGAAGTGTTTTTGTCCGCCGACGATAAAAATCCGATAAAACTCGAACAAACCGGATTGGCGGTAGAAAACAGCCGTTTCACCTATGCGCTTGGCAAACTCGTATTATGGTCGGCTACACCGGGCTTGGTCGATGACCAAGGGCAAATCCTGAGCAAAGGCGGATTCAAGCATTTGGCGCTGGCCGACCCGAAACTGGCGCCCTACGGTGCGGCAGCGGTTGAAGTATTGAAAAACCTGAGCGTATTCGACAAACTGCAACCGTTGTTCGTACAAGGGGAAAACATAGCGCAAACCCACCAGTTCATCAGTACCGGCAATGCCGAACTGGGTTTTATAGCGCTCTCGCAAGTGATAGACAACGGCAAGATAACCGTGGGTTCAGGTTGGATCATTCCAACGGATCTTTACAAGCCGATCCGCCAGGATGCGATACTGCTGAAAAACGGTGCCGAAAATCCGGCCGCACCGGCATTATTGAAGTTTTTGAAATCGCCGGAAGCGCTTGCGATTATCAAAAAATACGGTTACGACTTGGCTGAATAGAATCATGTTAAGCATCGCCGGTATTGCCGTTCTGCCGCCAACTTTTGCCGGCAATCAATCTCCGGTAGGGCGTGCCGTGCGCGCCTTTAAGTATCTAAAGGCGCGCACGGCACGCCCTACAACAGCAGACATTTCTGCGAATTCCCAAGATGGAGAGACTGTGAAAGTATTATCAAAATTAATTTAAAAACCTATTCACCACAAACGCTTTAACTGCAACAGGAGATTATGCAACTAATGACCATACCGTATTACAGCAAACAGTCAGCAAGGTTGAAGATGTTGAGACTAGGTTAAGTGTAGTTGAGCGTGGTAAAGCAAATAAACAGCAACCTGCTTGGCTCGCACCTACTTTGTTGAATGGGTGGGTTAATTATGGCAGTCCTCAATTTAATGTAGGTTATATGAAAGACGAATTAGGATTTGTTCATATACAAGGGCTAGTTAAATCAGGTACTGCCACAGCAGGAACGATTATATTTATACTTCCTGTAGGTTATAGACCAAGTGCAAATTTACAATATGTTGTTGAGAGTAATGATGGAGCTTCTTTAGTTGTAGGCAAACTCTTAGTTGATTCAATAGGTAATGTATCAATTTATAGCGGTTCTAACGTAAACTTTTCCGTAACGATACCACCGTTTAGAGCAGAACAGTAAGGGAGTGATAATCAATGCCGATTAAAGCAATTAAAGTAGATCAAGATGGTTTTTATGCGGGAGATATTTGGTTTGAAGAAGGTCAAGAACTTCCTTCTGATTGCATTGCCGAGGAAGTGCCAGAAGGATTGCATTTACCGAAACGTTTTAATGGTGTGTGGGTAGAAGGTAAGGTAATTGACCCAGTAGTGGAGTTACAAAATGCTAAAGATACTAAAATCCTTGAACTAAACACTGCTTGTAATCAAAAAATACTAGGTGGTTTTGTATCTTCTTGTACAGGGGTGGAGCATCAGTATAAATTTGATATGGAGTATCAGGCCAATTACTCTCAACAAGGCGTTATGCTCAGTTTAGACCCAACTACCACAACTGTCTTATGGCCTACGAGTGATGCAGGAGTTATTTCCCATACTCGTGAACAATTTGTTCAA
>CAZJOY010000087.1:0-15354 GCA_964547705.1 uncultured Methylobacter sp.
GACCTGGACTTGTTTGATCCTATCGGCATCGATGAAGATAAGGCCCGTTTCATTGAAGCGCTGTTACTGACTTGCCTGTTGCAGGACAGTCCGAAAACGTCGGATCAGGAACA
This sequence comes from uncultured Methylobacter sp., assembly GCA_964547705.1. Classification (GTDB taxonomy): domain Bacteria; phylum Pseudomonadota; class Gammaproteobacteria; order Methylococcales; family Methylomonadaceae; genus Methylobacter_A. The sequence goes on from CAZJOY010000087.1 coordinate 114, forward strand.
GCAGGTCAACAATGCCAATCAATTGGCGGTTGCTAATTTCGGCCGGAAACCGGGCTTGGAACTTAATAAAAACAACGAGAAAATCCTTCTAAAAGATTGGGCCGCTGAAATTCTTGAATCCATGCAACCGGTGTGTGCAATTCTTGATCAAGACGATGCTAAAAAAGCCTACAGTTCCGCTTTGGAAAAACAGCAGTTGTTGGTTGAAAATTCTGATTTAACCGCATCGGCACGAATGCTGGAACAGATGACGCAGCTCCGGCAGCCATTCGCCCGCTTTGCGCTTAATACGTCTATGGAACATGAGCAGCATTTTAAGACCAATAGATTGGATAAGGACAAGGCACGGCAGTTTAACGAAATGGCGGCGCTATCTCATGACAAACAGGAAGAAATAGAACGCAAAAAGCAACTTCCTTTTGACGATTTTTTGAAGCAATATTTTTTGCAAGCATGATTAACTATATTGTAGGGCATAGGCCAGTCCTACAAAGCTTAGCAATAAGGAAAACAGATTATGAACACATTTAACATAGAGCAACTACAAGCCGAGCTGGACCAAAAAAATCCGCGCATCATACTGAAAAAAGCGCTGGAGCTATTCGATAATATTGCAATCTCTTTCAGCGGTGCGGAAGACGTGGTGCTGATCGATATGGCGGTGGCGATCAGAAAAGATATACAGGTTTTTTCTTTGGATACCGGGCGTTTGCATCCTGAAACTTACCGGTTTATAGAAAAAGTCAGGAAACACTACCAAATCGATATCGAATTGTTGACGCCGGACCGGGACGTGCTGGACAGCTTCGTTAAAAAGAAAGGCTTATTCAGCTTCTATGAAGACGGTCATCAGGAATGCTGCGGTATCCGCAAGGTTGAACCGTTAAAGCGCAAATTGGCTCATTTGGATGCCTGGATTACCGGACAGCGAAAGGATCAAAGCCTGGATACCCGCCAAGATATTCCCGAAGTGCAGATAGATACGGCATTTTCGACCGCAGAGCATCAGCTGATTAAGTTCAACCCTTTGCTTAACTGGAGTTCGGCGCAAGTCTGGGATTATATTGAGGCCTATCAAGTGCCTTATAACGAATTACATGAAAGAGGCTTTATCAGCATAGGCTGTGAACCTTGCACCCGTGCCGTGTTGCCCAATCAGCATGAAAGGGTAGGTCGTTGGTGGTGGGAGTCCGGAGCAAAAAAAGAATGCGGATTACATGTGGGCAATTTAAAAAAGTAATCGCGGGTGAGCCGTCAGCCATTCTTACCACGCTCAGCATGAGCTAAAACTTATTATCCGGAAAAGAAGATAGCGTCTGAAATAGCCGAGCAGACGCTATCCGGCACTTTTGCCGAAAAGTCGTTAATGTAGGGAAATGGATAGTTCCCTGTCCTGATAACTCAGCTAGTCCAGATGATCGTTCAGATATAAATCTTCAATCAGCTTTCTTTCTTCTTGCGTAAGCAGGATAGGGGAGTATTTTTGCTCGGAATGCTGTTGTTCCGAGAGCGATAGTTGCCGACGTTCGATCGCTCGTCTTTCATCGTTACGCCTGCTTATATCCCGGCGATTCGCTTTAGGCCAAGCCAGATAATAATTTTTTATATTTTCCACCCATTCCGGCGACTCAAACGGATAAGGAATCTTGCGCCTGTCAGCCATACGCCGCGTCATTGATGATCTGCGGGATTTGTGTCGTAAATCATAGAGGTTCATGTTGCGCGGCCTCCTTCGGTGATTATAGAGTTATTTGTCAAAGACAATCAGCATAAAACGAAGACTATTATCTGGTCTTTAAGAATTTCAAGCTATAGGCATTTTTACTTAATAGCTGATGTTACGCAGTTAGTCGGATTTATACTGATTTAACGTTAAAGTGTCGCTAGCGCGACGGTTATTTGAATCGGGTTCTCGCACCCGAAGGCGAGTTACTTTCTTTTGCTTCGCCAAAAGAAAGTAACCAAAGAAAAGGCGACCCGGTTGCCGCTTGCTTCCTGCGTTCCTCGCTTTCACCAGGGGTTGCCAGAAGGGCCATCCCTGGCCCTCTGGCAACGCGCTGCATCCTTGCAGCGCCCCTACGGGCTGTTCCCGGTGAAAGCTCCGGTACTCGGCGCGGCATACGGGATTGGGTTCCTACCAGCGGCCGGTTTTCTTCGTTTTTTCTCGTTCCCACGCGCTGCGTGGGAACGCAGTTAAAGGCGCGCTGCGCCGCGAGTTGAGTGCGCATCCTACGCACTAGCACTACATCCAGGCAGCGTGACAAATAGGACAAAAATATCTGTGCGTAACATCAGTTAATAGGTTGTTAAGATGGCTGGGATTTTTACGCTGCCTATTTTTCCTCCAACCGATGGGTGTTTCTGTCAATATGAAGCGGAATTTAATATATTGATGATTGAGGGGCAAGCTCTTAATTTAAGAATAATCGTAGCGGGAGTCCCTGATGGGCCTGATGCTGTTAATATACAAAAAGCATTCGGCTGTCATAGCGCTTCATCATTAAAGCGATAAATAATGAAGAACTATGTCGGTAAAAAATGGTTATTGTCCGTCGTTAAACTCTGCTGGAGATGGGCTTGGAGTTAGTTCCGCTTCGGTAATTCCTTCTAATTCCAGTAGGCTATCGTCTTCAATATCGCCTGCCCATGCAATTGCTCCCGATTTATTCATATCGGCAACCCAGTCACGCCAGATCGAGATCAACACCGCCATTAAGGTGGGGCCTAAAAATAGGCCTAGTAAACCGAAATTTTCCAAACCGCCGAAAATGCCGAGCAGCGTCCAAATGAACGGCAGTTCAACTGCGCCACCGATTAATCTGGGACGCACATAATTATCAGCCAGCAGGATAACCACTACGCCGAACACAAGCAAAGTACTTCCCGCTGCCGTGTGGCCTTCCGCGATCAGCACCAACGAGCAGCCGCCGAAAATCAGCTTGGCCGCGAACGGAATCATTGCAAAAACGCCGGTTAATGCGCCCAATATGGCTGGATGACTTAATCCGGCTAATGCATAGCACACCCCTAGCAGCAAACCTTCGCCCAAGCCGACCAACACTAAGCCGTTAACCGTGGCACGCACCGCCGCAGTGGCATGAATCGCGTACCGGATGCCGATTTCACCAAATAGTTTCCGGTTGCTGGCAAGCACGTATTGACTCAGCCGCGTACCATGCTGATAAACAAAGAATAGTACTAGCAGGGTCAGTAAAAAACCGAAGAAACGGTGTAAAAGTTGACTGGCGAAATCTTTGGTATAGGTAATCGCGCCTCCCGTGCCCAGCCAATGCAAAGATTCATTGGCTACAACCGGATCGCCCAAGGCGTTCATCCAGGCGTCTTTTGCCCAGTGCCCTATCATGGGAATGGTTTCCAGCCAAGTTGGTGGAGGGATGCCGACCTTTTGCGCTTCGGTCAGGATTTGCCCGAGTGATTGCGCCTCATGAAGTAATCGGCTTAAACCATAACCTAAGGGCACAAGAATAACCGCGCCGATCAGCAGAGTCAGTAGCAAAGCCCCCCAAGTGACTTTGCCGTGTAATTTGCTGGAAGCCAGCAGGCTCTGATAAATCGGCCAGGTAGTAATAGCGAGTACCACGGCCCAAATCAGCAATGCCAAAAAGCTGTGCAAAACCCAGCTGCCTAGCAGCAGTAAAATGAAACCACCGATAAGGCGCGCTTTGACTTCCATATTATTGGTCATAATTTATAAATTTGGTCGACTGCATGGATGCAGGAATAAGGCAATGCAGGAGCAACTGCCGGTTTAATAAATAATCGCTGTAAACAAAATTCTCGCATGTTGGCTTACTGCTTCGCTTAACCCAACCTACGCAACTGACGACCTTCGCATAATGCGGTAATCAGCACATATAGCAGCATTAGTGCGCTGGCTAATAGCCACGGTTGCCAAGCGATAGTCGTCAATAATTGTTCGTGAGCAAAATATAAGCCGATGCCAAGTGCGATATAACCGATCACGCGTTTGATATCGTAATTGACCGGATAATATTTCTGCCCTAACAGATACGAGATGATAGCCATACTACTGTAGCACGCCAGCGTCGCCCAAGCCGAACCTACATAGCCGAGCAGCGGTATCCACCAGACATTAAGCGCGATAGTCAGTGCTGCTCCGGCTAAAGATACGAATGCCCCCATCAAGGTACGGTCGGTCAATTTATACCAGATGGACAGGTTAATATAAATACCCAGACATAGATTAGCCATCAGCAGAATCGGGACGACTTCAAGACCAGCACGGAATTCATCGCCGACAAAATATTTAAAGAAATCGATAAATAAACTGACCAGCAGAAAAATGAAGACGCAGAAAATAACGAAAAACTTGAGCACCACGGCATAAATTTTGCGCGCATCGCTTTTGTCTGCGTAAGCGAAGAAAAACGGCTCGGCCGCATAACGGAAGGCTTGAATGAACAGAGACATTAAAATCGACAACTTGTAACAGGCGCTATAAATCCCCAGCATTTTCATGTTAGTGTCCGAATCATAAGGCAGCAGGTATTTTAGCAGGGCACGGTCGAGCATTTCGTTGATAATCCCGGCGAAACCGATCACTACCATCGGCAACGAATAGCGAACCATCCGGCCGAACAATGCCCGGTCAAAACCCCAGGCAAGGCCGGATAACTGTGGTGCAAGCAGTAAAAACTTAAAACCGCTGGCCATTAAATTGGCAATAAAAATATAACCGATGCCGATGGCGGGATTATAGATCGGTGCTATCCATGACTCGTGGTTCTCCGCGTAGACCTTGGGACAGTAGACGATGAAAAACAGGCTTAACAGCACTGTTACCAGTATCTCGAATATTTTTATGCCGGCGAAGCGAAATGCCTTGCTTTCCGCTCGTAGCCGGGCAAACGGGATGGCTGCAATCGCATCCATGATTAAGATCATGCTAAAGCACAATACATATTCAGGGTGATTAGCGTAGTTTAGCGCTGCCGAAAGCTGTGAGTTGACCATTAGTATCAACGCGAAAAAGCTTAGGTTAATCAGCACTACGAATATCAGCCCGGTGGAATAGGCAACATCATGGTCTGGGTGTTCCTTATCCCGAAACCGAAAATAGCCGGTTTCAAATCCGAATAACAGCAGCACCGAGAAAAACCCGGCATAAGCATAAAATTCCGATACCACACCGTATTCGGCTGCGGTGAAATAATAGGTGTATAACGGCACCAACAGGTAGTTGAGGAATCGGCCGAAAATACTGCTGAGTCCGTAGATTGCAGTCTGCGAGGCGAGTTTTTTTATAATGCTCATGATGCGTGATTATACATAAACCGGAAAATGGGCTGTTTACGGGATGCCGTACATCAAGCTGATTGATGATTAGCTGCGAGTTAGCATTAACGAGAAGCCGAAATCACTTCTGTCATTGTGATTCAGCCTTTATTCCTCGGATAAAACCACATTTGATAAATGCTGAGCAAAATCTGCATCCCCATTGAAATTCCCATTAATGCACCGCTGGCGACGACCACATAGGCGAATGAGGGAATCGACTTGGTAATAAACCACGACAGGACATCCAACAGCATCGCAGTAAAAGGTATAACGACTGCAACTCTTTTGACGATGATATTGATGTCGCAAAGCAGGAAAATCTTGCCGATAAAAAATAAAATAAATGCAATACCGAATAAGTGGATATGGGAAACCCTGATTAAGCGAGGATACGATGCGCCGCCGGTATGCGCCACTTCGGATACGCCGGCGTAATTAGTTAAATCGGGTAGGGAAGAGTTGATAGCTGGGGTATGGCATTTAATGCAGTCACGGTTTAATATCGGCGCGATTTTTTGGTCATAATCGGGTTCATCGGCACCGTTTTGTATCCATTCTAAAATAACTTCCTTGTCGTTTTTATATTTCAGGTTAGGTTCCATGATGCCGTTAATGGCAGAGCCCAAGCGGGTCTGGTCGTTTGAACCGTGATAATTAATGATTACATCGTCTATAGATAAGCCCGCGACGCCATCACGACCTTGATAGGTGTAATACAGATTGCCCAAGGCAACCAGATAGCCTAGCCCTACAGTTAGCAGAAATACGGTGTTTAAAATTCTTTCGCTGACTGATATGTCGTGAAAGCGGGTATAAGATTCGGACATGCAGGTTCTTGAATAGTGGCTATGACGTAGCTTGGGAAGGATTGATTTAAGGATAAATAAAGCTCGATAATTGCAGCCATTGTAACGTTGCAATTATTTGATGTAAAAATTTAATAAGAAGCAAAGAAGGCGTATTGACAAGCTTCCTTCCGATTACCATTGTTGCTCGCGTATGGTTATAATAACCGACCATACGTAAAGTTGATCATAGGCGCGGTTTTTTGCCTTAAGCTTTTCCCGGCACACTGCTACGCTGCCAGACTCTCTCATAATTTCATGGATGTAATACCGATATAGCACGGTGCAGTAGATGGGTATATAGAAGAGTAATGCAGTTTTAAGGCATCGGTAACGGGGATTTAAGCTTACATGGAGTAGGAGTTAGTACCGTCCTGGATCATCGTAACAACGTAGAAGCTATTGCTGAGGCGGAACCGTTCGAGGATCAAATTTGCTTCTTGTGTATATTTTCAATGCTAACCGAAAAAGAGATGTAATTATTTTGATGTTAATACTGAAAGCAGAATGCTTGAGTAGTCCGGTAATGAAAAGATCGGGAGTTCGTTTTGAGGCTAATATCTGTTAATGAAAATGCATAAACAAGCGCTCTCGCGGATATTGCTTCTTTATATTTTGGTTGGATGCGCCGTAATCGCTATAGCGGTTACAACATTGGTAAAAAAAGAAGTACAAACCTCTAAATATCAGGCTCGTTACCTGTCGGAAATAAGTAAGCAATTAAGTTCTGAGCTGAAACCGGGCCACAGTCCGACGATACGTTATCCTGATCACGGTCCTTACGATCAGCGATTGGGTTACACGCTGCTGTCGGACGAGATTACTCGTCTGGAGAAGGCTGGTTATAGTGTGACTACCCAAGCGTCTATCTCGCCGATGATGAGCCGCTTGGTCGATGATTACGGTTTGTTTCCTATTTATCAAGAAAAAACCCGAACCGGCCTTCGCATCGTCGATCAAGCCGATCAAACCCTATTCAGCGCAGTTTATCCTACTCATGGTTATCCCGATTTTAATTCCATTCCACCGCTGGTGCTAAACACCTTGCTGTTTATAGAAAACCGCGAGTTACTTGACGAGAATCATAAAAATATTAATCCAGCGGTTGAATGGGACCGCTTAGGCTTTGCAGCATTGCAAATGATGGCTCGAAAATTGGGTGCGGATATTAACGTGCCGGGCGGTAGTACCTTGGCTACGCAGCTGGAAAAATATCGCCATTCTCCGGATGGTTATACCGAGTCGATGGTCGAAAAGCTTCGCCAAATGGCTAGCGCGTCGATACGCGCCTATTTACTAGGCCCCGATACGCGCGAAATGAGACGGCAAATCGCCCTTACTTATTTAAACTCCATGCCGCTTGCTGCGACTGCAAAATTAGGTGAAGTACATGGCTTGGGCGATGGTCTGGCGGCTTGGTTCGGCGCCGACTTTAACAAAGTTAACCAACTACTTAGCCCGACAGCCTTGAATGGTGTCGGCGCCAAGGAAGCGGCGGGACCGAAAACGGTCAATCCGGTTGAGACTGTTACTCCGCAACAGGCGCAAGCTTACCGGCAAGTGCTGAGTATTCTGCTGTCGCAAAGACGGCCTTCCTATCTTTTAGGCTCCGGATATGACGCTCTGCAAAAGCTCACCGACAGCTATTTGCGTATTTTGGCCGAGCAGGGGGTTATTTCCGCAACGCTTAGGGATGCTGCTTTGCAAGCGTCCACCGTTCGCTTGCCTAAAACAGATCAGATACCGGTCAAATTCATGGCGGAACAAAAGACCCAGAATGTATTACGCACCCGGCTTGCTAAAACGCTGGGCGTAAAGTCCAACTACGAACTGGATCGCTTGGATTTAACCGTTAAAACAACGCTTGATTACAGTACCCAACAAGCAGTCACTCATGCTTTAAGGCAATTAAGCGAGCCCGATAAGGCTCGCGCGGCGGGCATAGTCGGCTTTCATATGCTTAATGAAGATCTTAATCTCGCTCCGATAGTCTATAGCCTGATGTTGTTCGAACGTGGCGAAAAAGGCAATTTGCTGCGCATACAAACCGATAATTATGACCAACCGCTCGATATTAACGAAGGCATACGGCTTGATCTCGGTTCAACCGCCAAGCTACGCACCATGGTGCATTATTTGGAGCTGGTTGCAGAGCTCTATCAGGAATATAAAGATAAGCCGGCGCAGGAATTGAGCCGCATTGAATTGCACCCGCGTGATTATTTATCGGCCTGGGTTATCGGTCAGTTGCGTGCGAATCGGCAAATAAGCCTGGAAGGATTGCTGAATCAGGCTCTTGACCGGCGGTATTCAGCCAGCCCTTATGAAGGTTTTTATACGGGCGGAGGCGTGCATACTTTTAATAACTTCACGCCGGATGAGAATTCCAAGATCATGTCGGTCCGGGATGCGTTACGCGACTCAGTCAATTTGGTATTCATTCGGTTGATGCGTGAGTTGGTTTATCATCATCTTTATAAACCGGAAGGTATCGCGCGATGGCTGGAAATCCCTGACGATCCGCGGCGCATGGAATATCTGCAACGCTTTGCAGACAAGGAAGGCTTGGTTTATTTAAGACGTTTCTACGACAAGTATCACGGCAAGCCGTCCGACGAAATCATGGAGTTGCTTACCCAGCGGGTTTTTGCCAAACCGTCGCGCCTGACCATGCTTTACCAGGCAGTTTACCCGGATGCAGATACTCATGCGCTTAGCAGCTATTTGAGCGCGCATTTATCCGTTACTACTCTGAATGATGAGGATATTGAGCAACTTCACCAGAAGTATTCGCCTGCGAATTTCGATTTGCAAGATCAAGGCTATATCACCAAAGTTCATCCCCTTGAGTTGTGGTTAGTCGGTTACCTGGTTCAACATCCCGATGCCACGCGTGCTGAAGTGGTCGCCGCCAGTACCGAACAGCGCCAGAATGTCTATCGCTGGCTGTTTAAAAGCAGCAGGAAAAATGCCCAGCAACGGCGCATTATGACTTTGTTGGAAGACGAAGCTTTTAAACAGATTCATACAGCATGGGATCATTTGGGGTATCCGTTCGGATCATTAACACCTTCTTACGCGACGTCGATTGGCGCGTCGGGCGATCGGCCTGCGGCATTGGCGGAACTGGTGGGTATCTTGCGCAATGATGGTTTAAGGTTGTCGACAGTCCGGTTTGACAGCTTGCATTACGCCCAAGCAACACCTTATGAAACAGTGTTGGACAAAGCGCCTGAGCAAGGCCAGCAGGTACTTGCTCCGGAAGTGGCTAAAGCAGCGCGCAGCGCACTGATTGGCGTGGTCGAGGCCGGAACGGCAGGACGGCTTAAAGGTATTTATAAAAGTGTTGATGGCAAACCGCTGTCGGTCGGCGGTAAAACCGGAACTGGGGACCATCGCCGTGAAATATGGGGCGCAGGGGGACGCTTGATTGACTCGATCTTCATCAGTCGCGCCGCCACGTTTACGTTTTTCCTGGGAGATCGCTTTTTCGGTGTCATTACTGCTTATGTGGCTGGATCTGACGCCGAGCGTTACCACTTTACCAGTTCATTGCCGGTACAAATAATCAAGTTTTTAGAACCTACGCTGGCGCCTTTGTTAAATAAAGCACCGGAGAGTCAGAGTTCCGGGTTGCTGGTAAATTTGAAAGATGCCGGGGCAGGCAAGGGCAATAATTACGTATCCCCACCTTAGCTATAGATTATGAGATACATAGACATAGCTAACCGTTCTAACCACTCTTAGAATTTACTCAATTGAATAGATAAACGGTTAGTAAAGCGCGGCAATGGCCCCCGAACATTTGCTGTAGGCTATTCTTGATTAAGCTCGAAAGCATTGCTTTTACCTCAAGTTAACAGGATAAAAGCACGAGACTGTATCATGTCAGAAAACGGCTAAATAGCTCAACGATCAATATCAAAGCATTGGAAGATAATCATAAACAACTGTCCAGCCCCGAGAGAGGTTAAGCAGTTGTTTAAGGATGATTTGTCATTCAACAGCAGTGGCGCGACCGCAGTAGCGAATTGCTTTACCGGTTAACAATTCGTAGTCGATTTTGCAACTGTAATACTCTTAGTCATATTTCCAGATACAGTACCCAGATTAATTATCAGAATTCCTGTTCCCAGTGACGTTGTTGTGCTGTCCGTCATTTGATATTTCTTACTGCCACCGCCACTAGAACACGCCGAACTTAAAGTAATAGATAAGTGATTGGCGCCGGCGGGCACAGTGCAGCTGTAGGTGTCGGAAGTGCTCGCTGCATGGGTGCCGGTTAAAGTACATGTTCCGAGCCCCGTGTCAGCAGCAACAGCGACTGATGTCAGGCTGACATTATTACCAATACTTATTGATCCGCTAATTGTATAAGTCGCTGCCATGGCTGCACTAAAACTGGGGCCTGATAGCGTAGCCGTTGATCCTGTTAATGTTATAGTTTGCGCTGCAATGGGGGTAACAGTTCCGCCCGTAGCAATTGCGGGCGTCAGCGTGACACTGGACGTGGTAGCTGCGGTAGTGATCGAGCAAGTATAAGTATTATATGTTCCGTTATTATCGTTGTTGTTAACGCAGGATCCCCCTCCTGACAAAGTTAAACTAACGGCATTCGCCGCAGTTGGGGTTCCGTTAATATGACCATTGATGGTGTAAGTCGGGTTGGTTGTCGCGGTAAATGCTAATGTGCAGCCGCTGGGCGAAGGTGACGATGACGAAAGAGACGACACTGTGCATGTTTTTGTTTCTGCATTGTAAACACCACTAATTGTGACCTGAGTTGCCGAGGTTTGGATCGAACAGGTATAGGAAGAACTAGAAACAGGACTACAAGCATTAATTGACACACCATCAGTTACAGTAACTGTAGGCGCGCTATTGGCGTTGGTTATCGCGTTCGTTCCTGTGATGGTATAGGTAGTTCCGCTTACTGAACAGTAATCGGTATTTATCGAGGCAATAAAAGAATTGCTCCCAGAGACAATATCGCGCTGTATGTTTTTCGACGCTAAAGTAAAGCCGCCAATGGCGTTGGCCTGTGTCACGCACTCTGCGTGAACTTGCGCTTCGGTATTTTGACCGTTGATAATCAAAAAATCATGGCAGCTGTAGGGTTTGTTGATGCCCTCATTAATATTGTTATGGCGAGTAAAATAATTACGTGCGGTGTCAAGAGTAGCCGGAGCAGACGCAATTTCTTCAGCAAAACATACATTATTGCCACGAGCCGCAACCCCCAATAAACCGACTTTACCACGCCAGCCGCCCGGACCTACGATAGCATTGGCTACGGCAGGATTCGGGCATTCGGTAACGTCCGGTTCTGTGGCAGGCGATGTTATCGTTCCGGCTGGGCCGTATTGACAATTTCCGCCTACATAACAAACATAAGGAGCGCTTTTGGCGCCTGATGGAGGATTAAATACGCAATAGGTGCCGGATTCGTTGGCGTTAAAAGTAAATAAGTTGACATCCAGCAACGCGTCATTGCTATTACTTACTGTGGCGCCGGAGTGAACAATCCCCCGGATCGGAATGATCACGCCGCCATTGAAGCGAACTCTGGGAATACAATAATCAGTTTCGGCATAGGTTACTTTCTGGTAAAGGTAAATCGATTCTTTATAATGCCCGATATCGCCATCGTAATCGACCCTGCGGGTGTATAAGCCGTTTTCAAAGGGAGTTAGAGCCAAGTCTGCGTCGGAGCACTCATAAGCACGGGAGCCTTTGGTGCCGGTATTTTGGACAATGTAGATTTTGCCATCAGTTCTATACACGGTGCCGGGTGTGTTGGAGGGTATTGTTATATTTTCGGTTATTTCGTCGGACGAGTTGGCGTTGGTGCTGGGACCGCCAAGGGTAATGCCTGATCCAGTTCCCGCGCCTTTAGCAGCCAGTACCGAATTGCCAACGCCGTCGAATGCAATCACACTCTGAACGGCGACTGTGTTTTCTGCCGTACATCCGGACCAGCATACGGTTACGCTGATTTGTTTGCGCACCGGGCCGGTCTGATTGGTGACTACCCAGCGACGCGTAAATGTTTCTGTTGTTCCTGCAATGCTTTCGTCGGCGGCTGACGATGCCAATGCGGTATAACCTGTTGCATTGGCTTGCTCTATAGTATCGCGTAGCTGTTCGATCTTGGTATTGGCCAGGGCTTGAGCTTCCGAGCGGGTTTTATTACTTCGGCTACCGCCAAGCAGATCGCCTTGCAGCGAAGCCACTGACAACAAACCGACCGCCACCACTACGGTAGTTATTAAGACTTCAATCAGGCCGATGCCCGTGCTTTTTTTTGCTGAATGAGCGAATTTCATCTTCATATCCTCTTAGTGGTTACCAGTCTTTCCATGAACCCGCAATAATAGCACCGGTTCCGAGAGTAAAAGGCAACGTTGTTCCAGCGCCGTTGTCCCCCCATGGTTTGTAAATCAGTTTTAGTGTGCCTCCTCCGGTACTCGCCGTCGCGTTTTCGGTTACTATGGAGCCTGTCATTGTAGGATTACCTGCAATTGCTAAGGTTCCTGTCACATAGATCACGCCATAAATTGTAGCGCCGTTTAGAGTTAAATTGCCGTCAATAACTAAAATCACAGGGCTGGTTGCGCTTCCTATCACGTCAGCGCCATTGATGGTTTCATTGCCGTTGACCCAAACCAAACCTGTCAGACCGTTAAGGTTGGAGCCGGCTGCAAGCAGTTGATTGGCATTACTCGCAGTTTGCCTAATCTCGGACTTGGTTTGGGCAAAAAACATATCGAAGAATTGGTTTTGTGCCGGGTTGGTATAATCGGCCGTATTGACTATTTTGGTGCTCAGCGTAGGATCGTTTTCAATAACATCAATACCGTTGCCTCTATTTCGGTTGGATACGGGTTGAATATTATCGGTAGCATAATCGGCAGCATTACAGGCGTTGGTTGTGCAGTCAGCGTCTAATTGAGCCGTCGTGTAATCGCCGATTTCTGTATTGGAAGGGCGTAAATAGGTGGCAAAATCAGCCCCGGTAGCCGTAGCGGATCCACCTGCCCAAATGCTGCTGTTGGTATAGCGGTTAATAATTCTGGCACTGCCGAAAGCACCTACGCCACCTCTACCGACAAAAGGCTGCTGTGGTCCTTTGCCGCCGTCGAATATATCAAGGGTGCCAACACATTGGGTGATGGTGCGCACTGCAGTGTTATCGTCGCTCCAGCCTCTGGCGGTTACCAAAGCACGCTTCATGTTAGTAGAGCTTATGCAACCGCTAGCCGTACAGTCGCATGCGTTGCCGGCTGTATTATTAAAATAAAACTGCGCCGATGTAGTTTGCGCGCCCGAGTTTAATGTTAAAGGAAATGCGGCTGGTGCTGAACAGCCTGCGGGTGTAGCGAGGCTAGGGTCGAGGTAATCGACGCAGGTTGTATCGGCCGCTGTTGCCGGGCTCGTGTTGTTGATTTGATTCAAGCCGCCGGCATTAAAATAAGCAACGGCTCTATCCATCGCTGCATTGGCAGCCGCTGAGGCCTGGCTGGTACGGTAGTTATCGGCAGTCATCTGGGTTTCTACCAAGACTGTCTTGGAGGTTAATAAACCGATTAACGTGATGCAGATCAATAATATCAGGGCTGTCAGCAGCGTGGCCGCTCCTTGTTGTTTATGGGGTAATGCTTTTACTTTCATGCTAACCACCTGTGGATTAAGGCTGTGTAAAAAGGCGACTGTTTCTAACCTCTACGGTGCCGTTAAGCGTTTTAGTGACTGTCGCATCATTGGTTAACCGGCCTCTAAGCCGAATATTAACCACTCGCTTTTCGGCAATGTTGTTACCGAGAACAGCTCCTGCACATGCGGCAGCATTGGTCACTGTGTCGGTCGTGACGTTCAGACAGCGCGAGGTGGCCTGTAAATCTATCGCGTCCGTGAAGTTCCCATTCCCGTTCACGTCCAACGGCACAAAGCTAAATGTTAATGCCGTAATAGTAAGCTGGCTACCGTCTACAAATTCTTCCCATGTCCCATCGCTACAGTCTGCACTAGCAGTCGTTGTGCCGGTTTTACGCATGCTTAGGGTATTGTTTACCAGTTTGAAGCCATAGTACTCGTTAGCATCGACGTCATCGGTTAATGTAGCTGGAGTAAGTCTGCCATTGCCATTGGCGTCGTAACTGTAAAGAATGCAAGTGCTTACAGGAATATTGATATTGGTTGTTGCGGTTGTAAAAGGATTGGTTCGGCTATCCGATCCTATTATTGCACCGCCCCAGTAACCCGTACGTCTAATGTCGTTAATCATCAGTGCCATTAACGATTCCAAGTCATGATTAAGACGTGTTGATTTTATGGTGCTGGAGCTGCTACCGACTGTAGTGACGTAGATACTAATGGTTGAGGCTAATACAATTAACCCTAGCAGCAGCGAAATCATGATTTCTATTAACGTGAAGCCATTTTGTTTTTTCATTGTCTTATCTGAGAAAAAGAGATTAACAGGCGGGGTAGCCGGGGAGGCCCGTTTTACCGGAAATTGTAGGCGTACAAGCCCTTACTCGTCCAATATCGCTAAAAACCACTCTTGCAGCATAGCGGCTGGTGCTGAACGTAACGCCATTAGCGCCGATAGTGCCTCGCTTGAAATCAAACGTACTGTTATTGGTTTCCGCACTGTCCATATTAACCGCAGTGCTGAAATTACTTCCGGATATTGTCTTGACTGCACAGCTATTGACGGGTGCGCATGTGCAGTTAGCGCCGACGTTTAAACCATAGCACCAGGCGCCTGCATTTCCGGGCGACCTTGAAAAGTGGATGTCTTGGTTGCGTTTTATCGCCTCGGTACGGGCAAATTGCAGATCGGACTTTAGCGCTTCGACAACCTGTTTTAGGCGATCGCGCTCAATCATACCCTGGAAAGAAGGCACGGCTACCGCCGCGAGAATGCCTGTTATGGCAACAACTATCATGACCTCTAATACGGTAAAACCGGCATTTTTTTGTTTGTTCATGGTATTTACCTTCTCTACCTTTTTGTGCCGTTTAAAGCTGAGTTGAGCAGCTTGTCTGCTCAAACGAAACTTATGCCCTTTGGG
>CAZJOY010000088.1:0-15300 GCA_964547705.1 uncultured Methylobacter sp.
AAACGCCGGTTTTCGCTATTGCTCGAACCGGCTTACTTGTGCCCTGTGGGTATTCCGGCCTACAGAGCTAGCTACCCATCCTACCGCATTTTTACTCGTGTTCCATGTCTTCTACATCGGGAGGCGCAACATCGCCCCAGCTGCTTGAATACCAACCAAGCGCGACGAAGCGCGCAAAAGAGCTATGCGGCCATTCGCCGGGCGTGGCAACCAATCCATGCTTAACCGGATTGTAATGTATGTAATCCAAATGTTTATGGAAGTCGTTTTCGTCGCGGATATAATGATCATAAAAGCGCGGTTGCCAAACGGTTTTCGCGTCGTTTTTTCGGATTTTTGCGGGAACATGCCGCGAGAAATCCGCCTTCACCATTTGCCAGCGGGTAGAAAAATCGGCATCGCTTTCCGGTAAGCGCCACAAGCAATGCAGATGATCCGGTAAAACCACCGCCGCCAACAGCTCAAAAGGGCGTTTCGCTTTCACCTCGCGAAAAGACCGGCGGAGTTGCTCCACCCGTGCGAAGTCAGCAAAGAGCGGTTTAGGGCGATAACTTACCAAGGTAAAGAAATACATCCCGCCGGGAATATACAAGCGTCGATAATCGCTCATGGGCCAACCCTCAAAAAATTATGGCGTAGGCCGGAATAAGGCCATCCAAGCGCGTAGCGCGAGGTGACGTTTCCGGCGAATCGAAGTCGTGTTTGCCGGAAACGCCAGTTCTCGCTATCGTTCGAACCGGCTTATTCCGGCCTACGGGATTACCAAGAAAAAAGGTTTCATAGATTATCTCTCTTCTGTTGTAAATCGTAGTAGGCCGGAATAAGGCCATCCGAGCGCGTAGTGCGAGGTGGCGTTTCCGGCGGATTTCGGGCTAACGTAAAGCTAAAGGACGGGCGCGATAGAGGCCGTCCCGCTTGAGCGTAATGTTATGCTGAGCTCGTTTATCAGCCATTTATCAAGAATGTAAATATTGTTCTAGAACTGTTAATCGGACCAGTTATAGCCAGCCTAGAAATATTGTTTTCACTTTCAAACCTTTCGGCACCTATTGCAGAACAGACAAGTGGATAGCGATTCGCATAATTAAGAGCCTGATGAACATCACCAGAATTGATAGAAAACGTATAGTCGCCTCTAGCTCGTGCTGGTTGTAAATAAGTAGTTACACAATATCTTCGCACTGCATCTGAATGTGTTTCGTTGTTGTCCGATTCAGCCATATTTATTTTCCTTTCCAGTAACTATTTGAAGCATAACGTTAAATAGACACCCAAACAGGTGCATATCAAAAAATCTTAAACGGCACTTAATACCGCTCTACTCTTTATTGCAGCGCAATTGTAAACAAATCCAACCCTAGACAAAAAACTAATTCCACAAAATCTAATCCCACCAAATTTGCATTATCCCCCCCACCCCTTATAATCACCCCAGCTTTCAGGTTCCATCAGGTTCATCAAACCCAATGGTTAAACGGGAAGTCGGTATCCAAATCCGACGCTGCCCCCGCAACGGTATGTAAGTAAAGTTTCATCGAGACGCCACTGTGTTCAGGCATGGGAAGGTGATGATTCAGGTTGACGCCACTTATAAGCCCGGAGACCGGCCCGAAAGTTTAATTCGGTACAGCGGAGGGCTGTCTGCGAAAATGACAGCATAGCTCCGTGCCATCTCTCGTTTTCTTTGTCCTCCGTTGTGTAAAACAACTTTCCATGCGCGGGCGGCGCACGAGGACACATGCAAAAAATCATCTTTAGCTCATTAATCATTGTCGGATTCATCCAGACTCAACCCTCGCAAGCAGCATCTGCCGATGAAACAAATACCGTTACTTTGGACACGATGGAAATCAAAGGCCGGGCAACCGATTTACTGGGCGTGGCTTCATCGGCATCGCAAGGCGTAGTCGGACAGCCGGAGTTTGCTTACCGGCCCTTTGCGCGAGCCGGCGAGCTGGTTGAAGTGGTTCCGGGCGCGTTGGCAACGCAGCACAGCGGCTCCGGCAAAGCCAACCAGTTTTATTTGCGCGGTTTTAACCTGGATCACGGCACCGATTTTTCGGCGATGGTGGACGGCGTGCCGATGAACATGCCCAGTCATGCGCACGGTCAAGGCTATCTGGACTTGAACAGCGTCATTCCTGAACTCGTTGACCATATCGACTACGGAAAAGGCCCTTATTACGCCGATGCCGGCGATTTTTCTTCGGCAGGTTATTCACGCATGCACACGATGCGGAGTTTACCCAAAGGACTGCTCAAATTTACCGGCGGCGAGTTCGGCTATTACCGCACGTTATTAGCCGATTCTACAAAAATCGGTTCCGGCGAACTGCTGGCTGCCTGCGAATTCAATGCTTATAACGGCGTATGGAATCAGCCGGAAGACTTGGGCAAATATAACGGCATGTTGCGCTACACGCTGGATAACAAGGATTGGGGGCTGTCGGTCAACGCCAAAGCCTACCACTCCAGCTGGAACGCAACCAACCAGATTCCGGAACGGGCTATCGATAACGGCACGCTTGATTTGTACGGCAGCATGGACCCTTCCGATGGCGGCAACAGCAATCGTTACAGTCTGTCCAGCAACCTCTGGAGCCGGGGCGACAACTATAAAAACGACTTTAATGCTTACGTGGTCTACTACGACCTCAATCTTTATTCGAACCCTACCGGTTTTCTTGACTACCCCGACCAAGGCGACCAAGTGCATCAAACAGAGCGCCGCGTAGTAACCGGCGGCAGCGGCGAACACACATGGTTTTCCAAGTGGTTCGGGGTGGATGTCGACAACAGCCTAGGTCTGCAAATCCGCCATGATGAAATCATCGGAGCCGCATTAAACCATACCGAACAACGCCGGATTTTTCAAACGGTGCGGCGGGATGATATTAGCGAAACCAGCGTCGCGGTTTACCTGAAAAACCAAGTTCAATGGTTAGAAAAATTCCGCACTATTTCCGGATTACGCGCGGATTTTTTGGATGTTAATGTCAACAGCCTGACGCTTGCGGCCAATTCCGGCCAACGAAACGCCTCTCTGTTGAGTCCCAAACTCAGCCTGATTTTCGGCCCCTGGGCTGATAACGAAGTGTTTGTTAACCTGGGCTACGGCCATCACTCCAATGACTCACGCGGCGCTACCTTGCGCGTTAATCCGGTCAACGGCGATCCGGCCGATTCGGTCTCGCCCTTAGTTCGATCGCGCGGCGGTGAAATCGGCGTGCGCAACCAGTTTATTCGAGGACTGAATTCCACGCTGGCGCTATGGTGGATGCAGGTCAATTCCGAACTGATTTTCGTCGGCGATGCGAGCAGCACAGAGCCCAGCGGCCGTAGCGAACGGCATGGCGTGGAATGGAGCAATTATTACCAAGTCAACGATAGCCTGATGCTGGATGCCGACCTGTCTTTTTCAAAAGCGCGCTATGTCGGCGTGCCGCGCGAGCTTAACCATATCACCAATTCGGTAGGACGGGTGATCAGCGCCGGAGCGGTCGTGCAACTGCCCTTTCATACCTTTACGACATTACGCTTGCGCCATTTTGGCGATATTCCGCTTAATGACTCAGGTAGTTTTACCGCGGGCGACACGACGCTGGTTAACTGGGGATTCGGCTATCAGCATAAGGATTTGAAACTTGAACTTGACCTGTTCAATCTGCTGGGCTCTAAAAGCAGCGACACGGCTTACGCCTATACGTCCCGCTTACAGGGTGAAGCGGCTGATGGGGTGGACGGCATACTCCGGCATCCGGTGGAACCACGTATGTTAAGGCTGACGGGTTCGGTAAGGTTTTAGTCAAACAGACCTTCCAGGTTTTAAAAACCTGGAAGGTCTAACTTGCAACGTTCTCACACACAAAACTATGAAGCTTTCTGCTCGCCTTCCTTAGAACCTTCAACCGACCATAATTTCTCAAGTTGATAAAACTCGCGGGCTTGGGCATTCATCGCATGTACAATCACGTCGCCCAAATCCAGTAACACCCAGTCCGAGCCTAGATCGCCTTCCATACCTAATGGTCTAACACCGTTTTCTTTTAGCTTTTCCGAAACATACTCACATAAAGACTTCAGGTGACGATCCGAAGTACCGGTTACTACGACCATATAATCGGTAAAACTGGTTTTTCCCCGGACATCAAGTGTCGTTATGCTTTGTCCTTTGCGTTCATCCAAAACTTCCTGGACAATTTTCAATATTTGTTCTGCTTGCATTCAAATTCCTAGTGTAAAAATGAGATCAATGTGTCTCGTAAAGCTTGTTTTGCTTGATGTATTCTATGACAGCATCCGGTAATAAAAAAACCGGATTTTGTTTTCTTGCAATCATATCCCTGATAGCCGTTGCCGAAATGTCCAGTTGGGTGATTTGCTGGAAGCATAATTTCCCCGCACTATTTTGCGCTAGCTCGTTAATGTTTTTAGCCAGTCTGGCTTTAAAAAAGTCATCAAGATCCTGTGTTTCAAAGCCAGGCCGGGTCATCACGACAATATGCGCATAATCGAATAACTGCTGCCATTGATGCCATCCGGTTAAATGCTTGAATGCGTCAGTACCGACAAACAATAACAAGGGTTCTGTAGGAAATTCTTGCCGTAGCGACTTCAACGTATCGATCATATACGATGGCGTTTGATCGGTCTTATGCCGGTCCAGCTCTCTGGTATCGACCTTTAATCCGGGCCGGTCTTGTATAGCCAGTTCCAGCATCTGCAAGCGCATCTCGGCTGTTACAGCCGGTTGCCCGCGATGCGGCGGATCGGCACAGGGAATTAACCGGACTTCATCCAGTCCGAAAATTTCCTTAACTTCAAGTGCCGAGCGTAAATGTCCGTAATGAACCGGGTCGAAAGTGCCGCCGAAGATGCCAATCATTTATTGCCGGATATGGCCGTCACCCAAAACGATGTATTTCAATGAGGTCAAGCCTTTTAAACCGACTGGTCCTCTGGCATGCAGCTTATCGGTGCTGATGCCGATTTCAGCGCCCAGTCCATATTCAAAGCCGTCGGCAAAGCGGGTCGAGGCATTAACCATTACTGAGCTGGAATCCACTTCCCGCAAAAACCGGCGAGCCAGCGTGTAATCTTCGGTCACAATGGCTTCGGTATGAGCTGAGCTGTACTTGTTGATATGTTCGATAGCTTCATCAATGCCGTCAACCACTTTGATTGATAAGATCGGCGCAAGATATTCAGTGTTCCAGTCTTCTTCTGTGGCTCTGATGCAACCGGGAATCAGTGAACAAGACTTAAGACAGCCGCGCAGTTCAACGCCTTTTTCGCTATATTTTTCAGCCAACAGCGGTAACACTTTTGCAGCGATATTTTCAGCAACCAGCAAGGTTTCCATCGCATTGCAAACGCCGTAGCGATGGGTTTTAGCATTCAGCGCAATCTTGATGGCTTTGTCTATATCGGCTTTATCGTCGATATAAACATGACAGATGCCATCCAGGTGCTTGATCACAGGAATCGTTGCGTCTTTTGAAATTCGTTCGATCAAGCTTTTGCCGCCGCGTGGAACAATCACATCGACGTATTGATCCATTGTGATCAGTTCGCCGACTGCCTCGCGATCTGCTGTCGCCACGATTTGCACGGCTTCTACCGGCAAACCAGCCGCTTCCAGGCCTTCGGAAACACAGGCCGCAATCGCTTGGTTGGAATGTATGGCTTCCGAGCCGCCTCTTAAAATACAGGCATTGCCGGATTTTAGACACAGGGCCGCAGCATCGACGGTTACATTAGGACGGGATTCGTAAATAATGCCGATTACGCCTAACGGCACGCGCATTTGACCTACTTGTATGCCGCTGGGTCGGTAGCTTAAGTCGCTGATTTCACCGACAGGATCGGGTAACGCAGCCACTTGTTTTAAGCCTTCAACCATTGCTTGAAGGCCGGATGGCTTTAATTCCAGCCTATCCAATGAAGCCGCATCCAATCCATTGATTTTACCTGCATCCAAATCTTTACGATTTTCCGCTATTAGCAGCTCACGATTGTTTTCAAGCGCTTCGGCGATTTTCAGTAAAGCCAGATTTTTTTTGCCTGATTCGGTACGGCTTATTTCACGTCCCGCTTTCCTGGCCTGCCGGCCAAGTGTTTTCATGTATTCTTTAATATCCACTCTACTCTCATTAACTGGATCGCAATCTTATAATTATATCGTTTAATCTGATTCTTTGACAGCTTTAAAGACAACAACTATCGGATATTAAAGAGTTTTATGGAACAGATTGATAAGAGAATGGTTGGTTTGAATTGCAATCAATTAACTGGATATATTTAAAACTCATGCTGAAATATAGGCATGGTAATAAAAAAGGGAGGAATACTCCGCCCTTTTTCTAAGATATTGGCGTTACTTGTTACCGGCTTGAAGGAATCCCAAGGCCTCTTCGGTAGATGCAGAAGCCGATTTTGCATCTCCGGTTTTACCTTGGCTAATCGCTTTTTCCAGAGCTTTCACAGCGGATTGCATTTGGGTTTTCGAGTGACCTAACGCCACCTCTTCTGCTTTCTTTGCGTGTTCTAGTGCTTTCTCTGCATGTTGAACTAATTCCGGCGCCTTACCTGCTTTACCTTGTGCTAATGCAGCACTGGTGTGCTCAATTGCTGTGTAGGCATGTTCTTCAGCAAAAACTGTGGTACTTAAAAACGTACCGATTAATAGCAATAAGCTTGTAAATGCAAATATCGATTTTTTCATGATTTTGTCCTCATTAAAGTTTAGGTGATAATCTTTACAAAAAGAAACCAACGACAAAAGCATAGAAGCGAGAGCCTCTTGTCAATTGCATGCCAAACCAGTCCAACCTAAAAATTTAGTTGTATGTTTAAAGCAA
Organism: uncultured Methylobacter sp.; assembly: GCA_964547705.1. Lineage (GTDB taxonomy): Bacteria > Pseudomonadota > Gammaproteobacteria > Methylococcales > Methylomonadaceae > Methylobacter_A. The sequence continues at coordinate 6,861 of CAZJOY010000088.1, forward strand.
AAACAGAATAAGGTAGGCAAATTATTTATACAATCGGTAGAAGTACTTAATATGACGGGACATATAAGGCATTGACAACACGTAAAATAGCGGGCTTTTGCGTAAGATATGGCATTTGTCCGCAAATACCTGTTTTTAGGCTCAGACGCATTTTGATAACTATCAACAGAAGAGAAACAATCTATTAATTTGCAGCTATATTGTAAGCATACAGTCACATACGTATAATCTACAGCCATTGGGAAGCAAACTGTTCTAACTGATTTATAAAGACATTTTTCAGAAATAAACACGGTTTATTCATCACGTATTTTATTTCGACATTTTTTATAAGTGTCGTTATTTTTACCATTTTCATGAGATTAAAGCTTAATAGCTTATCTTCAATAGTTTCATATACCTCCTCGTAGTGTGAAAGTTCAGAACTATCCAGTATCTGTACACCTCACCTCCCTTTGCCTTTGGCATTGGGAGGTTTTTTTTGCCTATATTTTTGAGTTTCACCTAGCCTTGTAACACCTACTCTTGGTGATCCGCTAAACCTGCAATCCAGCCCTGGATTCTTCCCGTAGCTTTGTGCGTTAAATCGATAAAGCCCGCTATTGCGCCAGCCGCATCAGGAGTTTTACTAGACTGTTCCAGATAAAACTCCTGGCTACTAATCTTCTGTTTATTATTGCCGGAATAAGCTTCTACAGAAAATCTCATCACAACACGAGCCCGATCGGGCGTATCAAATTGCTGTTCAAAATCCTGTAACCGAATGACCATCACATAATCCCGAGCCTTAGCGTTGTTGAAAGTCAGTAACTGTTCAAACATTTCCGGCGGAGCAGCAATCCAGCGATCCAAGCCGTAGAACCTGACTTGTGAAGGCGAGTTAAAAAGCAGCCGATAGCGAATACGATTATCCCAAAGCCAGGTCGGGGCATTGACACTAACTGATGCCTTGCCCTGATCAATCGCTGTTGACGCCGACAAGCCAAAATCATGCAATGCAGGTTGCTTGGCGGTAACGCTGCATCCTATGCTAAAAAATGCCAACCAGCCGATTAATAAGTATTTCATTACTGCTCCTTATAGTGCGGCTCGCCCGGCCCAGCATCTTGTTGATTGGGTCCCCATAACAACTCCTGCGGATCGTTTTCCAGCATCGTGGCGACTCTTTTAACTTGTTGTGTTGTCGACTGTAACTCAGTCAGCAATTTGTTAACTTTAGGTAACGTTGTTTGCGCTAAAGCATCGCCGGTAGTTTTTCCGCTATCGACAAGATTGCTCGCTTTTATGCTGAGACCATGAACTTCTTTGGTTAAGCCTTGTAACTCAGTAGCTAAGGCATCGATATTGGTTAGCGTTTTTCTGGCATCGGTGCTCAATACAGGTATTTCGGCGAGTGCTTTATCAACGCTTTTTTGTAGTTCGGAAAGCTTGCCGGTTAATGTACTCAAATTACTCAGGATGCTGCCGATATTTTTTTCATTTTCATCGTTTAATATCGAACTAAGCCGCTGCATTAAATGATCGGCTTTATGCAAAAGATCTTCTCCAGAGTCCATCAGCTTATCGGCCATCGATGGCATTAAATGAATCCGGGTTTTGGGATTATTTCCCGGCGTCAGAGGCTCGGTTATAGTACCGTAATCTTCCAACTGAATTTGGGTTAAACCGGTCACACCTTTTAAGCGCAAGGTTGCGTAAACATCTTTATCCAATACAATGTTCTTATCAACCTCAATCGGAACAAGAATGCTGCCGGAATCCAAAGGATCAAACTGAATATTTAGCACCTTTCCAACCGCAATGCCCCGGTAAAAAACCGTCGATTCCGGGTTGAGACCGGAAACAGAGGACCGTGTCGCAATAACATAGAGATTGCGCTCCTGATTCATGGTGCCGATCCAAAAAATAATCGCCGTCGATATGGCTACCAACGTAATCAAAAACAGGCCGGTAGCTAATGCATGTTTTTCTCTACCCATGAGTAGTCTCCTGGTATTGAAATACCCGTTCAGCACGTTTATTGTGAAAAAATTTATCTACAAAAGGATGCTTGCAATTTAGAACAGCAGCTAACGACCCAAAAGCGACCAATCGATTATCCGCCAGCACAGCAACTTTGGTGCACAAATCTCTCAATATATCCAAATCGTGGGTCACCATCACAACTGTAAAATGAAGATCTTTGTGCAGTTCGGATAACAGGCTGACAAAATCCTCGCTGGAAATAGGATCGAGCCCCGAAGTCGGCTCATCTAGCAACAGCAACGCCGGATCAAGAACCATAGTACGGGCCAGCGCAACGCGTTTGGTCATACCGCCGGACAAATCAGCCGGTTTCAACCAAGCATCACCTGCGGCCAAACCGACCATAGACAGCTTCATAAACACAATGCGGGCAATCAATTCCTCATCATCAAAACCGATTTCCCGCAAAGGAAAGGCGATATTATCAAAAACATTTAAAACGCTAAATAAAGCGCCTTTCTGGAATAATACGCCGCAATCATTACGCAGCCGCTGGCCGTGATCGGAATTAGCGTCTTTCAAAGACTGCCCCATCACAAACACCTCACCCTGGCTGGGTGTTTGCAGGCCAATGATTTCGCGCAGTAGCGTTGTCTTACCGCAACCTGATGCGCCCACCAATCCTAAAATTTCGCCGTGTTCCAGGCGAAGATTAATGTCCTGGTGAACAATCTTGCCACCCTCATCGGGATCGCCAAAACTGGTCCATACATGCTCCAGCTGTATCGCATAGGATTCGCTCATGGCATCCCCACATTCATAAACAAAATGGCGAACACCGCATCGACCATAATCACTATAGTAATCGCCGCCACCACGGAATTAGTGGTTTCATTACCTAAACTTTCGGTATTCGGCTTGATTCGAAAACCAAAGTGACAGGCAATCAAGGCAATCATCAAACCGAAAACCGCGCTTTTCCCGAGGCCGATAAAAACGTTAGTCAATGGCACAGCATCTGGCAATTTAAGGAAAAATTGTTGGTAATTAATGCCCAACGTAGTTTGTGCCGAAACCATGCCGCCAGCCAGTGCCATTGCACTGGTCCATACGCTTAACAATGGTAGAACAATGGTCAATGCCGTCACCTTGGGCAGGATCAGGCGCAAGGAATGAGATATACCCATTGCCGAGAGCGCATCAAGTTCCTCGGTCACTCGCATAATGCCGATTTGCGCCGTCATTGCCGAACCGGATCGCCCCGCAACCAAAATGGCTGCCAGCAAAGGCCCTAACTCACGAATAACACTCAAACCCAGAATATCGATGATGTAAATCTCCGCCCCGAAAATTTTCAATTGTAACGCCGACAAGTAACTCAGCACGATGCCAATCAAAAAGCCTACCAGCGCGGTAATACCTAAAGCTCGAACTCCCGATTCATAAATCGTAATTGAAATTTCCGACCAGGGAATATCGCGCGGATGCAGCAACAGGTAGCCCATATCCAAAACCAGCTGACCCAGCAAAGTTATCACTTGTAATAATTGCGCCCAGAAATCGGCCAGTAATTGGTCAGTGTATTTGATGATTAGCCTTGAGCGAGATTGGGCCGGTTCGCGCTCAGGGATTTCCACACCTTGCCAGCGTTCGAATAAGCGCTGGTGTTCGGGTTTCATCTGCAATACGCCCGGTATCCTTTTTCCCCAGGCTTTCCAGAGAATTAACGCCCCGGCGCTATCGAGTACTACAATCGAATTCATATCCCATTGAGTATTTTTATTAGCTGCGTATGAACTGATTTTCCGGTTAAGTTCCGGCGCTGCAACCAAACTGCGGATATTCCAGCTGCCTGATAATTTGACAAGATGTTTTCCGCTGTCCTGTTCAACGATTTCCAGTGTAGGCGGTATATCTTGATTCATAGTTATTTCCAGATTTTCCGGTCCATATATACGTTAATAAAACTATGAAGACATATTAAATAGAACATGGAGACACAGCGTAGACAGATTGATGTATGCAGCCTCATCCATGTTTCAATTATAAGATCCGAACAGGTTTTAACATTCCAACCAATCTATCTCAGCATCCGAAAAGCCGGCAATTTTGCGCAATTTCCTATTAAAAGGTCCTTTAGGTTTTCCGCCAATGTAATATTGTTCGATTAAATCCCGGTATTTGGCTTCAACATCAAAACCCTGTTGCTGACAGACAAACTTAAACCAATAAGAACCCAACTCCACATGCCCTACTTCGTCAGTCAAAATGCGCGTTAAAATTGCCACGCTTGTATCATCCCCCAGTGCCCTGAATTTTTCAATCAGCCCTGGCGTTACATCCAATCCGCGCGCTTCCATACAACGTGGCACCATCGCCAACCGCCCCGGCAAATCATCGACTGTATCTCTGGCATGATCCCATAAACCGCTGTGCGCGGGTAAATCGCCGTAATCGATCTGCATAGTCAACATATGCGCCCTGATTAATGCAAAATGCTGGGCCTCTTCATCGGCAACGCGTAGCCAATCCTGATAAAATCGCTCCGGCATACCACGAAAACGATACAAAATGTCCCAAGCCAAATAAATGGCGACGAATTCAACATGAGCAATAGCATGAAAAAAAGCGGCTACGCCCTCAGGCGTAGTCAATTTTCGCCGAGGCATTTGGCGCGGAGCCAATAACACCGGTTTGTCGGGAAACTTTACATGATCTATCGGCAATACGGGACGCTCTGAATTAAAGGTTAATTCCCCGTCAATGTAAGTCTGCCAAGCCCGATGCGTCAGCGCCAACTTTTCCTCGACATCAACTTGGCAAAAAAACGCCTCTGCAAATTCAAATAAGTTTTTCATTACTCATTATTATAAAGCGATGACTAAGATTTTAGATTTCATATCATTATTTCTCTACTGTCTATTCATTTACTGGCTTTCCGACCAGCCTACCCTGCCGGTTCCGGACTTATTTTCGATGCAGGATAAAATTCTCCACGCCGGAGCCTACTTCATAATGGGCGTATTGGCATGGCGCAGTTTCAAGAGCGTATTCAATCGCCCTATTATACTTGCTTTGTTCAGTATTATTTTTTGCAGTTTATACGGTATATCCGATGAATGGCATCAGTCTTTTGTCGAGGGACGTTCCCCTGATATTGTCGACTGGCTTGCCGATAGCAGCGGAGCGGGGTTGGCGGTATTTTCGTTGTATAGGTTTCAGTGGTGGTAACTCTCAGAGCCGTCAACTTGGATGGCGAGCTTTGAATTCCATAAACAGCCGAAGTGAGCAGGTAAAATCAGGGCAAAACCATTCCCGCTTCCCAATCATCCAGGACCTTGTCGTAAACCTCGCTCAGACTAAGAACGCAGTCTATGCTATCCAGCGGCATAACCGCATCAAGCCCCACTGCTTCCGATAATATCCACACATCCCCTTGCCGCACATAACGCTCGACACTCGGTTGATCTTGCGAAACCAACAGGTATTCGCGAAGTGTCGGTATTTTACGGTAATGGGCGAACTTGCCGCCCCGATCGTAAGCTTCAGTCGACGGCGACAGCACTTCAATCAGCAATGTAGGGTTAAGCAAGGTATCGACATGCGCATCTTCGAATTGCGGCGTGCCGCATACGACAACGATGTCAGGATAATGGTAGCTACGGGATTCGGCAGCTTTCACGCGCATATTACTACCGTAGGCTTCGCAGGGGCGTTTTTTGAGTTGGTCGCGCAATTCTCCGGCAATATTAACCGTTATCAGATTATGCTTCCGGCTGGCTCCGGTCATTGCATAGATCTGGCCGTCGTGGAATTCGCTTTTAATAGGCGAACTACGTTCAAGCGTTAAATATTCTTCGGCGGTATAGCGAGTTTGTGTCAGTACGGCAGACATGAGCCACTTCCAGGAGATTGTCAAAAACAAGCATATCATAACTCCGTAAATCTTGCGTTTATGCCAAAGCGGCCCAGCGAACGGATAACTTGGTTCCTTGTTTGCAATGCCCGGACTTTAGTAACCGTTAAAGCGTATCGCAGTTCACTCATCCACCCATTCGTAAATCTCGGTCAAAGCTGTATCGCACTGGCAGCAACTGGTACCGCAAGAAGCCGTCAACGGCAATTTACGCACTTTGCCTTTGCTGATCCATTTGTCCAACATGCCCCGCAACGCGTCCGCATCCATGCTGAAATGGGTAACCAAATCCGCCAGTGCAACGCGGCGCTGCTCCTTTAAATAGGCTCTCAAATCAGACAGGATCACTTAGCGACTCCCTGCTGTGTTTTAAGCCTGTGATATCGGCATTTCTACCAAGCAGCCATAATCCGAACAATACCGCTAAAAACGCAAGGATCAGTGCGCTTATCCAAACCAAAGAATAATCGGGATGCAAGCTGTAGGTCATCGATTGATAAAAAACAGTTGCCGTCATATAGGCAATGCCGGTCGTCCAAAATGATACAAACAAAGTCCAGTTCAAGTTGGTTTCCCGGTAAATTGCAGCAGTTGCCGCAACGCAAGGCGCATACAACAAGATAAACAACAAATAGGCGAAGGCCCCGGCTTTGCCGTCAAAACTCTGCTGCATCGCGGCAAAGGTACCGGCATTGACTTCCTGCTCACTGGCTGCTGCGGTCACATCATCAACAGTGCCGATATTCAGGCCTAGTGGGTCTAACACATTGTCTGCAACGTCTTGCAGGTTTTTAGGCACGGTTAAACAAGCGTCAATCAAGGCTTGTTCAAGGCTGAACGGCGCTTTTTCAGTCGTTGGGGTAGCCGCTTCAAGCTGACTGTATAAGGCATCCAGCGTTCCAACCACGGCTTCTTTGGCTAGAACACCGGTAAAAATACCGACTGTTGCAGGCCAGTTGTCTTTTTCTATGCCCATCGGTTTAAACGCCGGGGTCAGGCCGCGACCGATCTCGCTTAATACCGATTTATTGCTGTTTTCCTGGCCGAATGAACCGTCCGTACCCAATGCATTAAGAAAGTTCAGTACCAACACCATCGGTACAATGACTTTACCGGCGTTGAACAAAAACGACTTGAGCCGGTCCCAGGTCCTGATAAACACGCCACGCATCGTCGGCATATGATAGGCGGGCAGTTCCATGATAAACGGCATCGATTCACCTTTAAATAAGGTGTGACGCATGATTAAACCGGTCAGTACCGCAACGGCGATTCCCAATAGATACAAACCGAAAACCAGGTTCTGGCCGCCAACCGGAAAAAACGCGGCCGCAAATAAAGCGTAAACCGGTAGTCTGGCTCCACAGGACATGAACGGGTTCATCAGGTTGGTTAATATCCGGTCGCGCTGGCTTTCCAAGGTTCGCGTCGCCATAATCGCCGGAACATTGCAACCGAAACCGACAATCATCGGCACGAAGGATTTGCCGGGCAAGCCGATCATGCGCATGAATCGGTCCATCACGAAAGCCGCCCTGGACATGTAACCGGAGTCTTCCAGCGCCGACAGGAACATAAACAAAAAACCGACAATAGGAATAAAAGTGGCGACTACCTGAATACCGCCGCCTACGCCCTTGGTGATTAATACCGTCAGCCATTGCGGCCAATTCAGGTCGGTGAGTACCTGCCCTAGCCCGTCAACCAATAAAGCGCCAACCGCTTGATCGAAAAAATCGACAAAAGCGCTACCGATATTGATCGTAAACATGAACATTGCGTACATGACCAACAGGAAAACCGGAATGCCCAAAAAGCGGTTCAAGACGATGCTGTCGATTTTATCGGTCGTATGGCGGCTTACTTCGTTCAGCTTACAGACTGCGCCACCGGTCAGTTCATTGACAAAACCATAGCGGGCGTCGGCCGCAAGAATATCGATTTCATCATCGGTTTCGGCTTCCACCCGGCGCTGTAGTTCCGCGACTTTAAGCAACGCAGAATTTGTTGAAGTTGTTTCTACAAACTGTTTTGCCAGCGTATCGTCTTCAAGCAAGCGCACGGCTAACCAGCGCAAATCGCATTGGCATTGCTGCGCGGTCTCGACCAACAACGGCGAAATATCGCTAATGGCTTGTTCCAGTGCGGAGGTATAAGTGATTTTTACCGAAGGTATCGGCTTGGCAAGAGCGGCGTTGTTGATTGCGGTTTTCAACGAACCGATACCGCCCTTGACTGAGGCGGTAACCGGGATAACGGGACAGCCCAGGAATTCTTCAAGATAATCGACATCGATTTTAATGCCGCGTTGTTTAACGGCATCCATCATATTGAGCACTAAAATCATCGGCACCCGCATCTCGATCAGTTGCGAGGTTAAGTATAAATTTCGCTCCAGATTCGACGCATCGACGATATTGATGATTAAATCGGCTTGCTTGGAGGCGACATAATCGCGGGCAACTTTTTCATCCAAAGAAACATGATCGTCAGCAGCTTCTAACGAATAGGTACCGGGGAGATCGACCAACTCGATAAGTTTATGATCGAAGCTGTATT
>CAZJOY010000089.1:0-15247 GCA_964547705.1 uncultured Methylobacter sp.
CTTGCTTTATTTCTTTCCAAAGACGAACCTCATGATCGTGTGAAGAATTAAATCTTGAACCGATCATAGTCATTGGCACGAATGAAGCGGGCAAATTATCTTCTGCGTTATTTCTCGGGTTAATTAGGGATATAGATGCTAATGTCGTCCACTCCCATCCCTGCGGCAAATCAAACAGCTTTTCCTCATCCATTATCGCCAGCGGCTTGTCTTTCTTGATCTTGCCCTCCGCAATCAGCTTGGTTTTTTCGGCCTGTATACGCTTGAGCAACTCGCTGGCCGGTTCATCGTTCGGGTCTTGCGGCACCAGCTTGCCACGCACGGCGAGTTCCAAAATCAGCTCGCGAAGTTTCTTGATGCCATAGACGCTGGCAGCATTGCCTGAACTGCGGCCTCGGCCTGATTTTTTCTCGGTGTCGGCTGCTGTCCAAATATCGATGTGATCGGCCAGCAGTTGGTGAATGGCGCTCATGCTGAATTACCCTTTTTTGAAAATCCCCCCTGCCCCCCTTTTTCAAAGGGGGGTAATGTCTGTGGTGCTATCTGCGTCTGTACTACTTCGGTATCCTCCCCTTTTTCAAAGGGAGGCGTTGGTTGTGGTGCTGTCTGTGCCTGTACTGCTTCGCCATCCTCTCCTTTTTCAAAGGGAGGCGTTGGTTGTGGTGCTGTCTGCATCTGTACTGCTGTGAAAACCTCCTCTTTTTCAAAGGGGGGTATTGTTTGTGATCCTATCTGCGCCTGTACGGCTTCGGCATCCTGCTCTTTGTCAAAAACAGACGTCGATGATGGCGCGATAACTCCCCCCTTTGTAAAAGGGGGGCCGGGGGGGATTTGCTTTTCAACTGTACTAAAAACAACATTCATCACAGCATCCAATTCTGTCAATACCTGACGGTTATCAAACCGCAACACCACTATACCCAATGATTCCAGCATCAGATCCCTTTCCTGATCCTTGACTTGATGATCCGATTCGAAATGCTGCGAACCATCCAGTTCAATGACTAGATTAGCTGCGGCGCAATAAAAATCGACGATGTAGTTAGCCAAAGGTTTTTGGCGATAAAACTGCAAGCCCAATATTTGTTTGCGACGCAATTTTGACCACAGCAACTGTTCAGCATCGGTCATGTTGCTGCGCAAGTTGCGGGAAAATGGTTTTAGGGCTGGGTTGTATGGTTTCATAATCCCCCTAGCCCCCCTTTTTCAACGGGGGGGATTTCAGCGCTGCATCTAAAATGTCTTTCAACCGCCCCCGCAATGCGGTGATATCGTTCTGCATAGCATTGTATTGCGCCAGCAGCACTTCGGGGTCGTGGATTTCCTGCTCGCCGACATGCGGGTTCTTACAGTCGAGGTTGTAGTTGCGTGCCTTGATGTCTTCAATACTGACTTTCCACGCATATTCGTTCTCGACACGCTGTTTAAAGCCGTCCGTTTCCTTGCCCCACCATGCCGCTTCCGCATCAAACTCTTCAATCTTCATCGGTTTGGTTTTGTTGTAGCTTTTTACGCCGGGCGGGTACGGATGCTCGTAAAACCAGATGTGCCGGGTCGGCGCGCCTTTGCTGAAAAACAGCAGGTTGGTCTTGATGCCGGTGTAGGGCGCAAACACGCCATTGGGCAGGCGCACGATGGTGTGCAGGTTGCATTCTTCCAGCAGTTTTTCCTTGATGCGGGTTTTGATGCCTTCGCCGAACAGGAAGCCGTCCGGTAAAACCAGTGCGGCGCGACCGCCGGCCTTGAGCAGTTGCATGATCAGCACCAGAAACAGATCGGCGGTTTCACGGGTACGAAAGGCTGCTGGAAAGTTGGTTTCTATGCCGTCTTCTTCCATGCCGCCGAAAGGCGGGTTGGTGACGACTACATCGACACGATCTTTCGGCTCCCAACTGATCAACGGGCGGGCCAAGGTGTTGTCGTGGCGAATATTACTCGGCACCTCAAGACCATGCAGGATCATGTTGGTGGTACAGAGCAAATGCGGGAGCGGCTTTTTTTCGATACCGAAAATGTTGGCTTGGAGCTGCGCTTCGTCGTCTACCGTTTTCACTTCCTGTTTACGGATGTGTTCTATCGAGCAGGACAGAAAACCGCCGGTACCGCAGGCCGGGTCCATGACCTTTTCACCCAGGCGCGGGTTGACCATGCGCACCATGAATTCGGTCACAGCACGCGGCGTATAAAATTCGCCTGCATTGCCCGCCGATTGCAAATCGCGCAGCAGTTGTTCGTACATATCGCCGAACAGGTGGCGTTCCTGTGCCTTGTTGAAATCGACGCCTTCCTGAATCTTGTTGATAACCTGTCTTATCAACTGGCCGGATTTCATGTAGTTGTAGGCGTCCTCAAACACCGAGCGGATCACATAGGCGCGCTGGTCGCCGCCTTTGGCTTCCAGTTGTTGCAAGGCGGGGAACAGGTCGTTATCGAGAAACTGTTTCAGCGCATCGCCGGTCATGCCTTCGGCGTTGGCAGCCCAGTTGCGCCAGCGGTATTGCTCCGGCAACGGCGATTGGTAGTCGTCTTGCAAGATTTCCCATTCACTTTCGCGGTCGTCAAAGATTTTTAAAAACAGCATCCAGACCAGCTGGCTCAGGCGTTGGGCGTCGCCATCGACACCGACGTCTTTGCGCATGATGTCTTGAATGGATTTGATGGTAGAGGAAATGCTCATTTGTGGATTTTTCGTATCGGTAAAGGTTAATTCCCCCCTTTGAAAAAGGGGGGCTAGGGGGGATTTATCCGTAAAGGTTTTCTTCCAGCTCATAAAGAGCCGCCATATACGCCGGCTTGCCGCCAAAGGCCGATACCAGTTCGCTGGCCGTGCCCATGTTTTTGAACGGGTCCAGCGTGAGGATTTTGATGTCCTCGATGTTCTCAATGCCGGTATCGGCGTATTTTTCCAGCAGAGTTTCCAGCACCTTGCGGGCCTGCTCACCGTATTTGGCAAAGTAATTACGCTTCTTCACATTCTCGGCCCGCTCGCGGCGGGTTAGCGGTGGCTGGTCAAAAGCGACGTGGCAAATCAGATCGAAGGCATCGAAGTCTTTGCCTACTTCGTCGGCCAGCAGTTCCAGCAACAGGCCGTGTTCTTGCAACTCATGCAGGATGGCGGCCTTGCGTTCGGCTTTACTCCAGCGGCGCAGGAAGTCATCGAGTGAGGAATAATCCTTGCGCACTGTTGAACGGGTGTAATCTTTCAGCGACTCGGTAATCAGCTTGCCTTCCGGTCCGTAATATTGGACGCGCTCGGAAACGACATACACGGTCACATCGCCGAGCACGTATTTCATGCGGCCAGTGCCTGGTTCATCAAATCCCCCCTCGACCCCCCCTTTTTCAAAGGGGGGAAGTTGTTCACCAGGAATGGTTTCTTCGTGCTCATTGTCTGGCGGCACAGGCGATTCATCGCCTTCCGGCACATAAATCATCACCGGCTCACCATCGAAGTCCTTGTCGGCAAACAGCTCGGTCGCCTTTTTAAAATCCATGATGGTGAACCAGTATTTGTCGTAATCCTCGTTAATACGCGTGCCACGCCCGATGATCTGCTTAAACTCTGTCATCGACTTGATGTGCTGATCCAACACCACCAGTTTGCAAGTTTGCGCATCCACGCCTGTGGTCATCAGCTTGGAGGTGGTGGCAATCACCGGGTAACGCTCTTCGGGATTGATGAAGTTATCCAGCTCGGCTTTGCCTTCGAGTTCATCGCCGGTAATGCGCATGATGTATTTGCGGCTTTCCTTGACCCGCTCCGGGTTCAGATTAACCAAAGCTTGGCGCATGCGTTCGGCGTGATCTATATCATCGCAGAACACTATGGTCTTGGCGTAAGGATCTGTCGCCACCAGAAATTCGGTGATTTTCTTGGCGACCAACTCGGTGCGTTTTTCCAGCACCAGCGTGCGATCCATATCGCTCTGGTTGTAAATACGGTCTTCAATCAGCTGGCCATTTTTGTCGGCCTGGCCTTTGCTGGGCCGCCATCCCTGTACATCTTTGTCGATGTCGATGCGCACCACTTTATACGGCGCGAGGTAGCCGTCTTCGATGCCTTGCTTCAGCGTGTAACTGTAAACAGGATCGCCAAAGTAATAAATGCTGGAAACATCCTTGGTTTCTTTAGGCGTGGCGGTTAAACCCACATGGGTGGCCGAGGAAAAATACGCCAGAATCTCGCGCCATGCAGAATCTTCCGCTGCACTGCCCCGATGGCATTCGTCGATCACGATCAAGTCAAAAAAATCCTGAGAGAACTGCTTGTAGATGTTTTGCTCTTCTTCGCTGCCGGTGACGGCCTGATACAAGGACAGGTATATCTCATAGCTCTTGTCGATTTGGCGCTTGCTGATTTTGGTCATCGCAGGACCAAACGGTTTGAAGTCGTTGTTTTTGGTTTGATCGACCAGAATGTTGCGATCAGCCAGAAACAGGATGCGTTTTTTGGCGCCTGACTTCCATAATCGCCAGATGATCTGAAACGCGGTGTAGGTCTTTCCAGTACCGGTAGCCATCACCAGCAGGATGCGCTGCTGGTCTTTTGCCACGGCTTCCACTGTGTTGTTGATGGCATTGGCTTGGTAATAACGAGGCGCGCGACCTGTGCCGTCATCGTAGTACGGCATTTCTACCGTGCGGCATGCTTCTACTGTTTCCAGTCCCTTCCATTGGCAATAGCGTTGCCATAGTTCTGCGGGCGATGGAAAGGCATTGAGCGCCAGCTCTTGCTCGATCTTGTCAGACAGCCCGGTGCGGTCATGCATCAGGAAGGCATCGCCGTTGGAACTAAACACAAACGGCACACCGAGGGTTTCGGCGTAGTTTAGTGCTTGCTGCATACCGGCACCTACGCTATGCCCGTTTTCCTTGGCTTCGATCACTGCCAGCGGGATATTCGTCTTGTAATAAAGAATGTAATCGGCACGCTTTTGCTCGCCTCGGGTATGCAGCTTGCCGCGCACGATGATGCGCCCTTTGGTGAAGCTGACTTCCTCTCGAATCTGGCTATGCAGATCCCACCCTGCTCCAGTGATGGCAGGGGTGATGTATTTGGTGCAGATGTCGCGTTCGGAGAGACTTTTTTTGTCGGCCATAGTGCGGGAGTGTTTTTATTATTAAGAAAATATTTAACGCTGATTGACAACTCAGCTTTAAGGAATGGCATATTAGCACATCCAATGCATGCATTTTCCGGCGTACTTAATGCGGCCTTAATTGTTCAGTCTTTTGCGTTGGTCATGATTTACAATACAGCAATTACATCATCCAACCCGTACCACCTAATTTATAAAATGGCAGACTCAAAAATTTACCTGAATGTACCTTTCGCTCAAAAGGATGAGGCAAAAGCGCTTGGTGCAAAATGGGACGCAATCAAGAAAAAATGGTTTGTTCCGGCAGATAAGGACATTGCGCTTTTTGCGAGATGGCAAGCTGAAGCTGGCGCAGTGGGATCGCCAGTACCGCGGACTTCATCTTCCGGCTCTGTACCCAAGCAGACCGCTTCCGGTGCAAAAACTCATGCCACTATTGAGAACTTTGTTGCCTATAACGGCGATACGCCGCCCTGGGATTAATGTTTTCTTCTGTAATAACAGGCATTAGATGGGATACTGCCTGTTCGAAAGCGGAGCTTGTACTCCGTCTGGTTTATTTGCCCCATCTTAATTCTCTTATCCTGCTCCATCGACCAACTAATCATCCTCATCCGGAATTTGTCCTCTGAGCTCTTCGGACAGCAGCATTTGTCCACCGGTCACAACCAACTGCTCACCGGCACTAAGCCCGCTGCCGACAAAATAACCGCCGGCCGTTACTGAATATTGATCGATAGCGCGGCGGCCGAATTGTTCAGCCGCGGTTTTGATATAAACAAAGGCTTGGTCCATGTACCAGACTAAAGCGGACTTCGGAACAATAACGCCGTCCCGGCCCTCATCTTGCTCCGGTATCCAGGCCACGACACGCATGCCTGTCCTGATACGGCTGCCGTCGGTTTCGAAAAAATAGCTTTCGCCTTGCACGGTGGTATCTGTTTGCGGGGCGATTGAGATCAGTTCGGCTTTACTGGCTGTACTGCGGTTACCGGCCGCTTCGACGTCAATGCTGTGAATGTCGCTCGCCAGCTGTTTGTTAACCGGTAAGGTGATATGCAATAGCCTTTTCTGGCCGGATAAAAAGCCGCTCAGCGGATCGGCGCCGGTAGCCAATGCCCATTCGGTCAGTTTCTTGCCCCAGTTCAGCCGAGCCTCGTCAAGAATGGCCTTGCCTTGTACGCTACTCACATCAACTTGGGCTTTATCGGTTTGCCATTGCGCTTGCTGGATTTGCAAATTGTGTTTTGACGTTGCGCCTTCCCGGTACAAGTCCTGCTGACGCTTAATGTTTTGCTCGGCCTGTTGAAACCTTGCAGCAGCGCCGCCGCGCTCGGATAAGGTCAGCAAATACCGATGCCGTAAATCGACCAGAGGCTGTATGTTGACTGCCTTGCCGTAGGCGGTAAATTCCGGATGATGGCTGACTGGAGTCAGTGTTGCTGTTTGCAAGCCCGATAGCGTCTGGGCTTTAGCGGACAATGAGACAGTTCCCAGCGCTACGGTATTATTCGGGAGTTTGGCGGCCGGCTTATCGTCATCGTCATCCGCAAAAGCGGCGGTAATATTGAGAGCAAATAAACAGGCGATTAAAAGGACTTTCATGGGAACAATAACAAAATGTAAGGATTTATTCATGGTATAAGATTTCTATTCGGAAATGCATTTTTTTGTTGTTTTTAAAAAATTGCACGTTATCCTTAAAAAATAAACTAACTAACTCTATAAGGATCATCATGAGCGACTTACCGGATAACTTAAAGTACGCAAAAACCCACGAATGGGCCAAGGTGGAGGACGATAACATCGTCCGCGTCGGTATAACCGACTTTGCGCAGGAAGAATTAGGCGATTTGGTTTATATCGAGCTACCGGAGCTAGGCCGCAAAGTGGCCGCACAAGAGCAATGCGCTGTCGTCGAATCGGTTAAAACCGCGTCCGACTTGTTTAGCCCGGTTAGCGGAGAAATAGTCGCTATCAACGAAGCGGTGGCAGATGCGCCCGAGCAAGTCAATGATGACGCCTACGGAACGTGGCTGTTTTGCATAAAAGTAGATAATCTGGCTGAACTGGATGCGTTGATGGATGCCGATGCTTATAAACAAATGATCGAGCAATAATCCGGCTTTATACCCAGAGGACATAAGTTTCGTTTGAGCAGACAAGCTGCTCAACTCAGCTTTATTGTCCCTGTAAAGAAGCTGACACATAGCTGTGTAATATTTACTTTTTTAAACAACCAATAGTCGTAAAAGTAATGGCAAACCAAAATGCAAAAGGCTTAAAACGCTTAATTAACGCTTGTTTTTTCTCTGTTGCCGGTTTTAAAGCAACCTGGACACATGAAGAAGCATTCAGGCAGGAAGTTATTCTGTTTATAGTAACAACTCCGCTGGCGATCTGGCTGGGGCAAACCACAATTGAAAAACTGCTGTTAATTGGCAGTATCGTTTTAGTCATGCTGGTCGAGTTATTAAATTCGGCTGTCGAGGCGGTCGTTGATAGGGTCGGTCTTGAGCATCATGAATTATCGGGCCGCGCCAAAGATATTGGCTCCGCCGCTGTTATGATGTCATTGGCTTGGGCAGCGGTAACCTGGGCATTAATTTTACTTTAGCCGCAACTGCACCCGGCAGCCTTGCAAATACAATCACCCCTGACAAATCGCCGCGCCTGTTCCCGACAGGCTTGCGGCATACACACCATCCCTGGTAATAAAGAGGAACACAATGAGTGCATTAATATGCGGATCTATGGCTTACGATACGATCATGGTTTTCCATGATAAATTTAAGCATCACATTTTGCCGGAAAAAATCCATATCCTGAATTTATCATTCCTGGTGCCGGTCATGCGGCGTGAATACGGGGGTTGCGCCGGTAACATTGCCTACAATCTTAAATTGCTGGACGAAGAGCCGTTGATTATGGCGACAGTCGGGCATGATTTTGAGCCCTATTCCCAATGGCTGGCGCAAAACCAGCTATCCAGTGAGTTTATCAAGATTCTGGACAACAGTTATACCGGTCAGGCCTACATCACTACCGATGAGGAAGCCAATCAGATTACCGCTTTCCATCCCGGCGCAATGAACTTTTCGCATTTAAATTCAGTGCCAACCGATAAACAAATCAGCATCGGCATCGTATCGCCCGATGGCAAGGAAGGTATGCAATTGCATGCCGAACAGTTCGCAGAGCTGGGCATTCCTTTTATTTTCGATCCGGGCCAAGGCATGCCGATGTTTAATGGCGAAGAACTGATCAAGTTTATAGATCAGGCAACATGGGTAACATTGAATGACTATGAATCCGAGTTGATGCAAGAACGTACCGGCTTATCGCTGGAACAAATCGCTGAGCGGGTTGATGCTTTAGTCATTACGCTGGGAGGCAAAGGTTCCCAGATATATGCCAATGGAGAATGCATCACCATTCCGGTCGCAAAACCCAAAGCCATACTCGACCCGACAGGTTGCGGCGATGCCTATCGCGCCGGGCTTTTATACGGGTTGATGAATGAGTTGGGTTGGGAAATTACCGGCAGGGTTGCCTCACTAATGGGCGCCATTAAAATTGAAAATAACGGTACCCAGAATCATTCATTTGATGTCGATACCTTTAAGGAACGATACCGCGAGAATTTCGGAGCTTCGTTTTAGTTGTTTTTAATATAATGGGACACGGATGCCACGAATTTTTACTGATAAACACAGATAAGATTTTAGGGCATTTTATAATGCCAGTTTAGCCCCGTTGGCATCCACGCCCTATTACTTCATCTGCTGAATAAACTGATCACTACAACACCAAGCTAGTCATGTTAAAACACACCCAAGAGCTATTAGAAATCATGTCGCGCCTGCGCCACCCGAAAGAAGGCTGTGCATGGGATCTTAAACAGGACTTCACCAGCTTAATCCCTTACTTGATTGAAGAAGCCTACGAGGTCGCCGATGCGATTGAACGCAACGACCTGGATGATTTGCGCTCGGAGTTAGGCGATTTACTGCTACAGGTGGTCTTCCATTCCCAAATCGCCAAAGAGCGGGGACTGTTCAACTTTGAGCAGGTTTCGGAAGGCATTTGCGACAAACTAATCCGCCGCCATCCGCATGTTTTTTCCGATGCTGTTTTCAATACCGATGAAGAACGCCATCAGGCCTGGGAACGGGAAAAAGCTATTGAACGGCAGGCAAAAAGCAAAACAGATGAGCCTGAAAGCGTGTTATCAGGCGTAGCCCGCAATCTTCCGGCATTGATCGAGTGTGAAAAAATACAGGACCGCGCGGCCAATTACGGTTTTGATTGGCCGGATGCGCTGCCGGTTTTCGATAAAGTTCTGGAGGAACTGGATGAGGTCAAAGAAGCTTGGCAATCGGGAGATCAGGCCCATATTCAGGAAGAAATCGGCGATTTATTGCTGGTTGCCGTTAATCTGGCTCGCCATTTAAATGTTAATGCTGAAGTCGCGCTCAAAGAAAGCACTAAAAAATTCTCCAGGCGCTTTCAGCATATCGAACAACAAGTTAAAGCATCCGGCCTAAATCTGAAAGACTGCGAACTAGCCGAGCTGGATGCTTTATGGGATCAGGCCAAACAGGCTTTAAAGCTGAGTTGAGCAGCTTGCCTACTCAAACGAAACTTATGCCCTTTGGGTATAAAAAAGAAATAAAACATAAAGGGTAGCCGTCGACCGGTTTCCCTTTATGCCTTGTTACATCACTAAAACTCTTCCCATTCATCGCTGACAACCGGTTTTGAGTTTGCTGTCGCAGAGCTTTTAACCGGCACTGTTCGTTTACCTGGGGACGGTAAACTTAAAGAGCCGCCACTTTTAACTGCCGCCCCCTTGGGAGATATATTGCTAGCGACGCCGTGTGAACTACTACCCAATTTAAAGTGCGATACTGTAAATGCCAGGGCTTGTGTTTGTTCTTCCAGTGATTCCGCTGCGGCTGCGGCTTGCTCTACCAACGCAGCGTTTTGTTGGGTTACATCGTCCATTTGACCGATAGCCTGATTAACCTGTTCGATGCCGGAAGTTTGCTCTGTTGACGCGGCGCTGATTTCAGACATAATCACAGTCACGCTACGAATCGCGCTAACAATTTCTTCCATGGTTTGGCCGGCTTGAGCAACCAGCTTGGTACCGACCTCAACCTTTTCTACAGAATCGCCGATCAGGCCTTTGATTTCAGCTGCGGCAGCAGCAGCGCGTTGAGCAAGGTTACGCACCTCCACCGCCACCACAGCAAAGCCTCGGCCTTGCTCTCCGGCACGAGCGGCTTCTACTGCGGCGTTCAGCGCAAGAATATTGGTTTGAAAAGCAATACTGTCGATCACGGAGATAATATCTACAACCTTGCGCGAAGACTCATTAATCTCTTCCATCGTCGATACAACTTGGCCGACTACCCTGACGCCCTTACCGGCAATGTCGGTTGCGCCGACAGCAAGTTGATTGGCGTGTTTAGCATTTTGGCTATTGGCTTGCACGGTAGACGTCAGCTCTTCCATGCTGGCCGCCGTTTCTTCCAGACTGGCCGCCTGCTCTTCGGTACGATACGATAAATCATTGTTGCCTGCTGCGATCTCTTTTGCTGCCGTATTAATCGTTTCGGAAGCCTCATGAATCTGACTGACAATCTCTTTCAGTTTTTCCACCGTTGAATTGGAGTCATGTTTAAGTTGACCGAAAATTCCCGAATAACTATTAGTGATAGTTTTAGTCAGGTCGCCTTGGGACAATGCGTCCAGTACGCGCACCACTTCATTCAGACCGGTAGAGCTTATCTCCATCAATTCATTAACGCCTTCGGTCAATTCCAGAAAGAAGCCCTCTTTATCCTCTTTGCTAATGCGCTGGTTGAAATCACCTAATACTGCTCCGCTGACCACTCTGGCTACTTCCTGTTCGATAGCCGCCTCAGCAGTTCGGTCTCTCCATTCCATCACGGTACCGATCCTTTGGCCTTCATCGTTAATGATGGCATTGGCCGTCAAATGAAAAATGCAGCGTCCAACACGAATCTCGCTACGAAAAGCCGAAGTCAAATTGGCCAACAATTGCTTCTGGTGGGCAGGATTTTTGTGAAAGGCATCCATATTTGTTCCCAATAATTTACTGGCATCAAACTTGGGCAAAACCTTGCGGATGTCGGATTCGGCGTGTTGCACCATAGCGAGTACAGCCGGATTCATATAAACAATATTGCGCTCGTTATCGGCTATCATCACGTTAGAGCTGATTCTATCCAGGGCGATTTTGGCACGCATGAATTTGTCACGGTCATGGTGCTCCTTAGTGATGCGAGCCAGCAATTGCTGTTGCATGACGTTCATAGAGCGAAACAAATTGCCCAGTTCATCCTTTTGTGAAAGATCGATACTGGAACTCAAATCGCCCTCTGCAATGGCACCCGCCACCTGCTGAAGTTTATTAATCGAGCGTAAAACGCCTCTGCTGATGAAAAAGGTCAATGCGACAGTCATCAGGAGAGATAGACCTGTCAGTATGGTGAATAATATCGCCACACGGTGGGCATTGATCTCAAGCTGACCAGCAGCAGAGAGAAGATCGTCAGCGAGTTTATTCTCGACTTCCTTAATCAAGTCAATTTTCTCGGTCACTGTTTTGAACCAGTAAACCGGATCAATACCAACCCCCGGTTCATTGCCTTTGTCTATCGCAACTTTTTTTATTCTGGCCACTTCATCGACGGCTGGCCCTGATACCTTCGTCTTATAAAATTCTTTCTGGCTGTCCAGAGCGTAGGCGAAAAAGAGGTCGGTATAGACATCCTGAGCAGAGGTGTTTTTCAAAAACCGGCTCTGGGTGTCGGGCGTAAAATGATCTGCAACAAATACTGTAGACAGCAAAGCTCGCTCTATGCCGACACGTTCCTTGGCTTTTAACAAGCTTGCATATGAGGAAGCCAGACGCGAAATTTCGCTATGACTACTGAGCGTGGAAACCTGGGCAGGAATATCAAGGAGAGAGCTTATGGTTTTAGTGTAATAAGCACTCGATTGCGTAGCATCGATGCTGAGAGCGGTGACCATGCCGCGCTTGACGCCAAGCTCTCCCAGATTGCTTACAGCAGTATCCAGTAGGTTTTTCAGCCCATCGCTATAACTACCGGCATTAAAGCTTCTGAGTGTAGTTTGAAGCGCTTCAACGGCCTTATCTGTTTTCGTACGTTGAGCGGGTAGCTCGGAGGAGAATTTGGCACCGTTGCTACTGATGAAAGAAGCGCTCATACCGCGCTCTTTTTGCATTTCATGTGTCAAAGCGCCAATTTTGACAGAAACATCAACCAGCGATTCCAGCTTAATCATTTCTTTCGAGATCGACAGTTTCTCAAGAACTCCCGCCCCGGCAAAATAAAGTAGGGCAAGAGCCGGAATCGTCGCCATCAGGATTAACTTTGATCTTAGACTCGACATGAAAGCGATATTGTTTGGCATAGGCGACTGCACTCCTTGAGTGATATTTCTAAAATATTTGGGAGAATCTATAGATGCCGGGTAGACATTACCCTTTGGATAAATTCGCCTTTTATGAATGACTTAACCATGCAAAAAGTATAGCAGCTAAAAAGCTAAATCATCCGGCAATCGAATCGCCATCACATCACATCGGGCATAATGCAGAACACTATTTGCCGTTGAGCCTAACAATAGCGACAGACCATGCCGACCATGAGAGCCGACAACGATTAAGTCAATCTGTTCTCGCTCGGCAAGCCGGACAATCTCTTGTTTAGGCGTTCCCCAGATCAACCAGCGATTGGTCTGAGCGACTTCCAACTGATCGCCGATCAGCATCAACCGGGCTTTCTCTGCTTCAAGCAGATCATAGCCGGAGTCTTCGGTTAGCGGAATTACCGTTCCATAACCGGTATCCGGCATCGGTATATTATCCAGCACATGAATAAGGCTTAATTTAGTCTGGTATTTTTTGGCCAAATCTTTTGCGCGTCGGACGATCGCATCGCTATGCCCAGAGTAATCCACGGCCAGTAGAATATGTTGATAAGCGCCCATCATATTTGCCTTAGTTTTGATGATTCGATTCCGGCTAAGTTTATAGGAGTTACTACTTAGGCCAAAGGAAAAGTCTTTTAAAATACAGGATGCTGAGGCCAGCGGATGTAAAGCGAGGATTGTGCGAGGAGAATAAAAGCCCTTCCTTATTAAGAGAAGGGCTTCATATTGTTAAATTTTATGGTAAATATCGGCGCCTTCGTCAAGGAACTGTTTGGATTTCTCATCCATGCCTTTTAATAAAGCCTCTTCTTCTTTGAGGCCTTTTTCCGCCGCATAATCGCGCACATCCTGGCTGATCTTCATTGAACAGAAATGCGGTCCGCACATCGAGCAAAAATGGGCAACTTTGGCGGACTCTTTAGGCAGGGTTTCGTCATGAAATTCGCGGGCTTTTTCAGGATCGAGACCGATATTGAACTGATCTTCCCAGCGGAATTCAAAACGCGCTTTGGACATAGCATTATCACGCGCTTGCGCGCCGGGATGGCCTTTAGCCAGATCAGCCGCATGGGCGGCGATTTTATAAGTCACGATACCTTCGCGGACATCCTGCTTGTTCGGCAAGCCCAAATGCTCTTTTTGGGTGACGTAGCACAGCATCGCGCAACCGTACCAGCCGATATTAGCCGCGCCTATCGCCGAGGTAATATGGTCGTAACCGGGAGCAATGTCGGTTGTCAGCGGGCCTAAGGTGTAAAAAGGCGCTTCCCCGCATTCTTCCAGTTGCTTGTCCATGTTGACCTTGATCATATGCAACGGCACGTGCCCTGGGCCTTCGATCATGGTTTGCACATCATGTTTCCAGGCGATTTTGGTCAGTTCGCCTAATGTTTCCAGTTCGCCGAATTGCGCCGCATCGTTGGCATCGTAGATTGAACCAGGGCGAAGGCCGTCGCCTAATGAGAACGCCACGTCATAGGCTTTCATGATTTCGCAGATTTCTTCAAAATGCGTATACAGGAAGCTTTCGGTGTGATGCGCCAGGCACCATTTCGCCATAATCGAACCGCCGCGCGATACGATACCGGTCATGCGTTTTGCGGTGAGCGGCACATGATGCAAGCGCACCCCGGCATGGATCGTAAAGTAATCCACGCCTTGCTCGGCTTGTTCAATCAAGGTGTCGCGGAAGATTTCCCAAGTCAGGTCTTCGGCTTTGCCGTTGACTTTTTCCAAAGCTTGATAAATAGGCACAGTACCGATAGGTACCGGCGAGTTGCGCAAAATCCACTCACGGGTTTCGTGGATGTTTTTACCGGTGGACAAATCCATCACGGTATCGCCGCCCCAACGAATGCCCCAGAGCATTTTCTCAACTTCTTCCTCGATAGACGAAGTAACCGCCGAGTTACCCAGATTGCCGTTGATTTTAACCAGGAAGTTACGGCCGATAATCATCGGCTCCAGTTCCGGATGGTTGATGTTGCACGGAATAATCGCCCGTCCTCTTGCGACTTCGTCACGAACAAACTCAGGAGTAATCACATCGGGAATCGATGCGCCGAAAGAATCGCCGGGATGCTGATCTTTCCACAAATGGCGCATTTCTTCCATTTTTTGGTTTTCACGGATGGCGATAAATTCCATTTCCGGCGTGATGATGCCTTGCCTTGCATAGTGCATCTGCGACACATTTTTTCCGGCTTTAGCCCGGCGCGGCTTGCGGATATGCTCAAAACGCAGCTCAGCGGTCGCAGGGTCTGCAAGACGCTGACGGCCGAATTCCGAGCTGGGGCCGGACAATTCTTCGGTATCGTCCCGCTCTGCGATCCATGCTGAACGGATAGCGCCCAAACCTTTTTTCAAATCGACTTCGACATTAGGATCGGTATAAACACCTGAAGTATCGTAAACATAAAGAGGCGGATTTTTTTCTGCGCCTTTTTCCGCGCCGAAATGCACCGGGGTATCGGATAACGTAATTTTACGCATTGGAACTTGTATGTCGGGACGACTGCCTTGAACATATACTTTTTCCGATGCGGGGTAGGAATCAATCTTTACGCCACTGGATTCAGTCGACGTAACTTCTTTAAGGACAGCGCTCATGTTTATCTCCAACAAAACAATAAGGCGCAGGGAAGTCTGGGCTTTCC